>DASQCX010000032.1:0-5296 GCA_035634455.1 Burkholderiaceae bacterium | reverse complement strand
CGCCCTCGTAGGCGCTGCGCGCTGCGGCGAGCGCGGCTTCGGGCGAGGGCGCACCGGCGCTGCCGCCTTTCTCGATCAACGCGAAGCCCGTGGCGACGGCCAGCGGCAGCGGACGGCACAGGCCCTCGCGCCAGGCCGCGAGCAGCGCGCGCCAGTGCGCCAGCGCCGCCTCGTGCGACAGCGGCGGCAGCGTCACCGTGCCGGCCTTGCTCACGAGCACCGTCGTCAGCGCCTGCCCGCCGAGGTGGCCGGCCAGGTGCGGCACCCACCACTGCAGCAGCTTGTCGCGCCGGTACTTCCTGTTCTTGACGAGGCCGGTGCTCGCCAGCAGCACGCGGGCGCGCGCCCCGTCGGCGTTGCGGCGCATGTCTCCGATCCAGTCGTCGAGCTTCAGCGCGACGCCGTCGATCTCGGCCTCGAGGCGCACGGGCTCGTCCGGCAGCCGCTCGGGCCAGTCGGCCAGCGCCTGCGCGTGGCGCTCGAACAGGTCGGCCATCGGCTCGGCCAGTTCACCCTGCACCGCGGCGCCGAACGCGCCGACGGGCAGGTCGCCGCGCAGCGCCATCGCGTCGAGCCGCGCCGCGAGCGCGGCCTCGCGCGAGGCGCCGGCCTCGAGCGCGGTCTTCTGCACGCCGATCAGCTCGTCCTGCAGCTTCCAGTTCTCCAGCGCGTCGAGCGCGAAGGGTTCGTGGTCGACGCTGGCTTCCTCCGCCGCGTCGAAGTGCACGCCCAGCCGGCGCTCGAAGAAGTGGCGCACGGGGTCGCGCAGGAAGTCCGCGAGCGTCTGCAGGGTCGGCGGCGGCAGCCGCGCGGGCAAGGGCAGGGCGGTGTCGCGGGTCGATTCGGCCGCGTCGGCCGCTGCGGCGCCGTGCCACTCGCGGGCGTAGCTGAACAGGCGCGGGTCGCCGGATTCGGTGAAGTACGCGGGGCTGAAGGGCTGCAGCGGATGCTCGATCGTCAGCGCGTGCAGCAGCGCGTCGCCGTTCGCGTCCTCCTCGTGGCCTCGCAGGCGCCAGCCCGCGGCGAGGTGGTCGCGCAGCTGCGCCACGAGCACGGACGGCGGGCGCTCGCCGTTGTCGACGATGCTGCGGCCGACCCAGCTGACGTGCAGGTGCTCGCGCGCCGACAGCAGCGCCTCCAGGAACAGGTAGCGGTCGTCCTCGCGGCGCGAGCGGTCGCCCGGGCGCCAGTCCTGCGCCATCAGGTCGAAGTCCATAGCCGGGCGGCCGCGCGGGTACTCGCCGCCGTTCATGCCCAGCAGCGCGACGCGCCGGAACGGGATGGCTCTCATGGGCATCAGCGTCGCGAAGGTCACGGCGCCGGCGAAGAACGCGTTCGACAGGCCGGCCTGGTCCATCTGCGCCAGCCAGTGCTCGCGCAGCACGGCCAGCGGCAGCGGCTCGACCAGCTCCGCGCCGGCGCAGGCGTCCAGCCAGTCCTGCAGGGCGGCCTCCAGGCGCGCCAGCGTCAGGCCGTCGACGTCCTCGCCGGGCGCGAGGAAGTCGGCCAGCAGCGCGCGGAGCCGCACGCCCCAGTCGGTGGGCGTCGCCGGCGTGCGCAGCGCCGACCAGTGTCGCTCCAGCGTGTCGACCAGGCGCACCAGCGGCCCCAGCAGCACGGCGTCGAGGCCGCCGACCTCGTCCATCGGCACGATACCCTCCCAGGCATCGCCGGCCCCGACGGCATAGCCCAGCAGCATGCGCCGCAGGCCGGCCAGCCAGGTGTTGGCCGACAGCCCGTCCGGCAGGCCCAGCGACTCGCGCTGCGCCGCATCCAGGCCCCAGCGGATGCCCGCCGCGTCGACCCAGCGCTGCAGCAGGGGCAGCTGCTCCTCGGCGATGCCGAACCGTGCGCGCACGGCGGGCACGTCCAGCAGGTCGAGCACGTCCGTGACGGCGATGCGCGAGTCGGGCAGGCGCAGCAGGCGCTCGACCGCGCCCAGCAGCGGGTCGTGGCGGCGCCGGCCCTGGTCGGCGATCGTGAAGGGCAGCCAGCGCGGGTCGTCGCGATCGACCAGACCGAACACGGCCTGCACGTGCGGCGCGTAGAGGGCGATGTCGGGCACCATCACGATGACGTCGCGGGCGCGCAGCGTCGGATCGGCGGCGAAGGCCGCGAGCAGCTGGTCGTGCAGGATCTCGACCTCGCGCTGCGGCCCGTGCGCGACGTGGAAGCGGATCGAGCCGTCGCTGCGCGCATCGACGGCCGGCCAGCGCTCGCGCGTCTCGGCCAGCGGGCGCAGGTCGCGGATGTCGTCCTGCAGCTGCGCGAGCAGCGTGGACGTGTCGCCCGCGACGAACGCGTCGATGCGCTGGCCGATCGCGGCGAAGCGCGGCTCGTAGCGCTCGCGTTCGTCGTGCGCGTCCAGCAGGCGGATGAAGTCGCGCCCCTGCTTGCCCCAGGCCGCCAGCAGCGGCTGCGCGTGCAGGTGCAGCCGCTCGTCGGCGATCGCGCCTTCGCCGCCCGGGCGGCGGCCGCGGCGCAGGCGTTCGGCGCGCAGCAGGTCCTTGTCGGCGACGACGTGCGACCAGTCGTGCTCGCACGGGTTGTGCACGCACATCAGCACCTGGCACCAGCGCGCGAGCGCGGCCAGCGCCTCCAGCGACTGCTGCGGCAGCGACGAGATGCCGAACACCACCAGCCGCGGCGGCAGGCCCGCGGGCCGCTCGCCGGTCCAGGACTGCGCGGCGGCGAGGAAGCGGCGATGCACCTCGGCGCGGCTGCCGCCGGCGGCGTGCGGGCCGACCGATTCGACCAGCGACCGCCACAGCCGCGGCTGCCAGCGCGCGGGCGGCGCGACCGGCTGCTCGCCGTGGCGGCTCGTGAGCAGCACGTCCTCGCCGCGCGCCCAGCGCGCCAGCCAGTCGGCGCGGTAGACCTGGTACTGGTCGAACAGGTCGGCCAGGCGCTCGGCGAGCTGGTGGCGCTTGCGCAGGTCGTCGTCGTCGGCCAGGAAGCGCCGCAGCGGCTCGAACTCGGGCTCGGCAAGCAGGCCGGGCAAAAGCCGCATCAGGCGCCACGTGAGCAGCGCGCGGTCGAACGGCGACACCGCGGGCACCGAATCCGCGCCCAGCACCGCGCGGTAGGCCGTCCACATGAAGCGCGAAGGCAGCGACATCTGCAGCCCCGCGGCGATCCCCGCGCCGCCGTCGACGACATCGCGCGCGAACGCCAGCTTCAGCCACTGCGCGACGCCGTTGCTCTGCACCAGCACCTGCTCGTCGACCAGCGGCGGCAGCGGGTGGCGCGCCATCCAGGCCAGCGCGAGGTCGCGCAGCGCCTCGGGCTGGTTGCCGTGGACGACCATGAAGCCCGGCGTCAGGGGAGGATGCGTGGCGTGCAAGTGAGGTTTCTCTCGAAGGTCCCGGCGGGTCCTGCAGGATGGCGAACGGCTGGCTCAGGAGGTGAGCCGGGCAGCTGGTGCGCCGGATTGTCCTATCGCCATGGTGGCAGATCCGGGAATTTGGGGGGACGATGGTCCGCGACGGCCTGCGCGCCCTAGCATCGACCTCGCAGGCCAGCAACCTGCGGGGAGGTTTCGCATGTCCAACGCCCAGAACAACCACGCCGGCGGCCACCACGCGCTGGACATCGCCGGCGTGCCCGTCGAATCGCTCAAGGCGATCAGCGGCTTCGACCTGCAGGCCGACGTCGCCGCCGGCCCGCTCGGCCCCGGCCGCGCGCCGAGGAAGCGCGTCATGGGCGTGGCGTGGACGCCCGGCCGCGCGAGCGTCGGCATGGGCATGGGCCAGGCGATGTACGAGTGGATCCGCGACGCGCTCGACGACGGCGCGTCGCTCGCGAGCGGCGCGCTGGCCACCGGCGACCTCAACTTCAGGCAGCGCTCGCTGCTGAGCTTCGACGACGCGCTGCTGACCGCGCTCACGCTGCCGCGACTCGACGTCGCCAGCAAGGACACGGGCGTGTTCGACCTCGAGTTCGTGCCGGCGCGCGTGCGCATGGCCAGCGGCAACGGCACGGACATCCGCCAGGCGGCCAGCACCCGCCAGCAGCCCTGGGTGTGCTCCAACTTCCGCTTCGCGCTCGGCACGCTGCCGTGCGCGCGCGTCGCCAGCATCGAGTCGTTCACCTGGCGTTGCGCCGCCGCGCCGGACCGGCAGTCGGTCGTCGCCACGGTGCCCGACCTGCGCATCGCGGTCTCGCTGGCCGACTACGACGCCTGGGCGCGGGCGGCGCAAACCGGGTTCGTCGCCAGCCGCCGCCTGGAGGAGAGCGACGCGATGGACGGCGTCATCACGCTGCTGGCGCCCGACCTGCAGACCCCGCTCGGCGAGATCCGGCTGGCCGGCGCCGGCTTCAAGCGCTTCTCGCACCTGCCGGCGGCGCCGGGCAACGACGCGCTGTATCGCTTCACGGTCGACCTGTACGTGGAGCGGATGGCGCTGCGGCTGGTGCAGTACGAGGGGTGAACGGGTGTTGAGCGGATGTCAAGCGCAGGTTGACGAGGCCTTGTCCGACAGGGCGCGTGCTCCACGGGGCACCGGCGTTGCCGCTTCCGGGAGGCTCCCGGGCTTCGCGCCACGAAGCACGGAGCCCCACCCAAGGAGACCCACCATGCGTCAATTCGACAAGAGGCTGGCGATCGCCGCGACCGCCACCGCGCTGGCCGGCGCCATCGGCGCGTCCGTCGCGCAAGGCACCGAACCCGCCGAGACCGATTCGACCGTCCAGAAGGTCGAGGTCAACGGCTCGGGCCAGCAGATCTACTTCTTCCGCGACCAGGGCAACTCGCCCGAGACCGACCCGGCGGCCCACCTGATGCTGATCAAGCACGAGGCGGAGGCGGCGCCGGTGGCCGAGGCCGCGACGAACACCACCGTCGCGCAGGCACCGACGACCGGCAACGACGCCGTGACCAGCACGATGCCGGCCGCCAGCGACACCAGCAACACGGAGACGGGCAGCGATACGGCGGCGGCCGCGCCACCGGCTGACAATGCGCCGGCATTGGCGCCCAAGGCCGACCGCAACTAGGTGTGAAGCTTCACACCCAGGTCAGAACGGCTTGAGCAACGCCAGCCAGACGACGCCGGCGACCGCGCCGAACGCCAGCAGCGGCAGCACGCGCCACGCGCGCGCGGGCGGCGCGGAGCCGTCCGCGCTCGCGCGGCGCAGCGCCGCCGACAGCGCGCCGTGCAGCGCGCTCAGGCCCAGCACCAGCACCAGCTTGACGTGCAGCCAGCCGCTGTGGAACCAGCCTGCCTGCAGCGCCAGCCAGACGACGCCGGCGACCGCGCCGAACGCCAGCAGCGGCAGCACGCGCCACGCGCGCGCG
>DASQCX010000031.1:0-8660 GCA_035634455.1 Burkholderiaceae bacterium | reverse complement strand
ATCCTGCGCACCGGCGACGACAACCGCATCCGCTTCGACGCCGCGGGCTACGCGCCCAGCCACCAGCGCCTGCTGCGGCTGGCCGGCCGCGCGGGCAAGGGCATCGTGCTGCTGTCGGGCGTCACGAGCTCTGGCAAGTCGACCAGCCTCAAGAGCTTCATCGAGACCTTGCCCGGCCTGGCGCACAAGGCGATCTACACGGTGGAGGATCCGATCGAGTACGAGATCGCGGGCGCCCACCAGATCGAGGTGCTGCGCGACATCGCCAATGACGACGAGACACGCCGCCGCTACGCCGAGGTGATGCGCGCGCTGATGCGCTCCGACCCCGACGGCGTGATGCTGGGCGAGATCCGCGACAAGCTGACCGCGCTGTTCGCGCTCCAGATCGCCGAGACCGGCCACCTCGCGATGGGCACGGTGCACGCGCACCTGATCTCCAACATCATCCCGCGCCTGACCAACGACCAGATCGGCGTGAGCCGCCAGGCGCTCACCGGCCCCAACATCCTGAACCTGCTCGTCTACCAGGCGCTGGTGCCCCGGTTGTGCCGCTGTTGCGCGCTGCCGACGTCGATCGCGTTGCGTGTCGACCCCGACGCGCGCGAGATCGAGGAGGTGCTGCGCCGCCGCTTCGGCCTGGCCACCGCGGGCCTGAAGTGGACGCGGCCCGAGGGCTGCGCCGCCTGCCAGGGACGCGGCAGCTTCGGCAAGACCATCGTCGCCGAGATGCTGCAGCCCGATCGCGTCTGGCTGCGCCACGTACGCCACAACGACGACGACGCGGCGCTGCAGCACTTCCGCTCGACCAGCGACCGCCGCTTCGAGAGCCCCGACATGACCGGCAAGACTGTCTTCGAGCATGCGCTCCACAAGGCGCTGCAGGGCGAGATCGACGTGCGCAACTGCGAGGAGTTCGACGGCTTCGAGCGCTTCGAGATCCTGCCACGGGAGCGCGCATGAGACGCTGGCGGGACTGGATCGTCTGGATGGCGCTGATCGACTTCCGGCAGGCGCGCGCCGAGTTCTACCGCGACTTCGCCGAGATGTACCAGCGCAACGAGGCGATGGTGAGTTTCCTGGAGGGCGAGATCGCCAACGCCGGCCTGACGCGCCAGCGCAGCCGAGCGCGCGCCTTGCGCATCGTGCTGCAGCGGCACCAGGACGGCGAGCACGCGAGCCGGGTCTCGCACGTGCTCGACGGCGTCGTGCCGCGGTCCGACGGCCTGCTGCTGGCGGCGGTCGATCGCGCCGCCGACAAGCCCCAGGCCTTGCGCGCGCTCGCCGATGCCATCGACAAGCAGCGGCAGATGCTGCGGGTCATGCTGGCCTATTCGGCGCTGCCCGCGGTGACGATCCCGATCTGCTTCGTGCTCATCGCCCTGCTGGGCAAGGTGATCCTCGTGATCGACGAGGCCACGCCCGTGTACGCGCGGGAGGCGTTGTGGCAGGGCATGAACGGCTGGGCCAGGGCGATCGCGCTGTTCGCGCAGGATTGGGGTGCGCAGACGCTGGCGGCGTTGATGGTCATGCTCGGCGTCGCGCTGTGGTCGCTGCCGCGCTGGCGCGGCGTGGCCCGCCTGCGCGTCGAGGGCTGGCCGGTCTACGGGCTGTACCGCGACTTCCAGGCCGGCATGCTCCTGAGTTCGATGGCGATGATGCTCAAGACGGGCGAGACGCTGCACGGCAGCATCGAAGACGTCACGCAGCGCGCGTCGCCCTGGATGCGCTGGCATCTCGGGCGCGTGGTCGACGCGCTCGAGGAGAACCCGACCGGCACGCTCGACGCGTTCCGGCGCGGCCTGCTGTCGCCGCACCTGCTGTCGCGCGCCGCCACGCTGAACCGGTCCAGCGCGTCGTTCTCGGACGTGCTGATCCAGCTCGGGACGACCGAGGGCGATCGCGTCGTGGCGCGGGTGAAAAGGGCGGCCGTAATCGCCAATTTCGCGCTGGTCGGCCTGTTCGCCTCCGTGGCAACCTTCCTGGGCATCGCGTCGATCACGGTGCCCGGGACGTTCGCGTCGTTGATGGAGCCGTCCAACCTGATGACGCTGCGCGCGCTCCACGACGCGAAGCAAGCGATGCGCTGACGGCTGCACGACGCTTCGCCGTCCCCTTGTCCCTGCGCGTGCAAGCCGGGTCTTGGCTCGCGTGCACTTTCCGGACGGGGTCCCGTCCTTGTCACCACCAGAGAGGAAACCGAAGATGTTCCATTCCCAACGCCGCGCCCCGTTCACCGCTTCGCCGCGCCGCCAGCGCGGCAACGCCCTCGTGTTCAGCATGCTGGGCCTCGTGATCGGCGGCATCGTGCTCGCGCTGGGCATCGGCTACTACCAGAACTCGCAGGCCAACGCGCAGGTGCAGGGCACGATCAGCGAGATCAGCGCCATCATCGGCGGCGCGCAGCAGAACTACGGGCAGTACGGCTACGCGGGACTGACGACGGCGGTGGCGGTCGGCTCCCGCGTCATCCCCGACACGCGGGCCGACGCCGGCGGCGCCACGGCCACGAACAGCTATTCCGGCGCTATCACGCTGGTCGACAACTCGAGTACGACGCCCAGCACCGCCAAGCTGACCTATGCCAACGTGCCGGCATCGCAGTGCACCCAGCTGATCAACGGCGCGCAAAGCCTGGCGCGCCGCGTCACGGTCGGCACGACCGACGTCAAGCCGCTGGACGGCGTGATCGACGTCGGGCGCGTCAACACGCAGTGCACGTCGGCCGCCAACGTCGCGATCGATTTCGTCTTCGGCCGCACCTGATCCCATGGCGCAGCCTCGTCCGTTCCGGCCTGGCATTGGCTGCGTCCGCCAGCGCGGCAACGCGCTCGTGTTCGCACTGCTGGGGCTGCTCGTCTCCGCGCTCGGGGCGGTCGGCGTGATCCAGGGTAGCCGGCTGCAGGCCAGGCAGGCGGCGGGCAACGGCGAGGCGACGATCCTCGAGAAGCTGCGCGACGCCGCCAACAACGCCATCTTCGACGGACTGGCCTCGATCCAGAAGGGCGTTGCGTTCGGAAGGAACGGCGTCACGGTCGCGCCGCTCGACACGGGTGGCGAACTCGTCTGGAAGCCGTCGGTCGCCGACCTCGCGGCCATGGGCTACCTGCCCGGCGGCTGGAGCGCGACGACATCGAGCCTGAACGCCGCGCCCTACGAGATCGCCTTCCGCCGCGTGCCGGCGGGCTGCGCCGCGGCCGCCTGCGACGTCGAGGGTGCCGTCGTGCTGCAAGGGCCGATCCGGGCCGGCGCGAACGACAGCGACGGCGCCGTGATCGGCCCCATCCTGACGCGCATCGGCGCGGACTCGGGCGTCTCGCTGATCACCGATCCGGGCCACATCCAGGGCTTCGGCAACACCTGGCGCCTGGACAACCCGGTGGCGGGCCGACCTGCCGGCGTCGTCGCGGTGCGGGTCGGCACCGTGTCCTCGGCCTTCGGCCAGTTCGTCCGCATCGGCGACTCTCGCAACCCGAACCTGCAGGGCAACCTCAGCGTCGCCGGCAACACGGTCTTCGGCGACGGCACGACGCGCAGCGAGTTCCGGTCGGCGCTGCAGGTCGATGCCCAGCCCGTGGAACTGCGGGACGGCGGCGGCACGGCGTGCGTCGCGCTGCGGCCCGACGGCGTCGTCGACATCCTGTGCAACGGCGCGCTGTCGGCGACGACCGGCGTGTTCAAGGACGCGTCGGGCCACGTGACGGCGCTGGCCGGCACGGGCCTGGTCACCGGCGGCACCGTGAGCGCCGACGGCGGACTGGCCACACCCGTCATGATCGCGTTCGGTACCGACGATCCGCACGCGTTGGTCGTCAAGGCCGGCGACCTGTTCGTGCGCAACCCGGCCGGCACGGCCTTGTTGCGCGTCGCCGACAACGGCGACGTCACCGCGGGCAACGACCTGGTCGCCCCGGGCGCGGTCCAGGCCCGACGATTGACGCTGTCGGACACCGTCGACGAGGGCGACGCCTGCGCGCCGGGCCAGGTGGCCATGATGCGCGGTGGCGGCCTGGCCACCTGCCAGGGCACGAGCTTTCGCGCGACCGCGCGCTACTCGCACCTCGGCGCGGCCTGCGCCGCCACCGGCCTGCAGGCCGTCGACGCGAGCTCCGGCGATGCGCTCGCCTGTCGCGGCGGCTACTACGCCAGCCAGTCGGGGCTGACGTCGTCGCGGGTCTACATGGCCGGCTTCGCGGTGCGCCACGGCGACTTCATCGCCGCGTCCATCGCCTTGCCCAACGGCTGCCCCGCGACCGCCAGCCCGACCGCGCCGCAGGCCACGATCTTCCTGCTGCCGCAGACCGATTCCGAGACCCTGGGCAACCCGGTCCTGAATCGCAACGCGACCTGGACGGGGCAGGGCTGGACCATCTCGCTCACCGACGGCACCGGCGCTCCGACGACCAGCAACGTCGTCGCCGAGGTGTACTGCCTCTATCCCTGAGCGAGCGCTGCCGATATCGGGTTGACGCAGCCGGATCGTTGCGGAATACTGGTTGCAAATACAGTATTTCGAGCAAAACCCGTGCGGATCGCACGATCCGCACGATCCGCATGACCACCAGCCTGCTTCACCACATCTCCTTCGGCGTCACCGATCTCAAGGCCATGGCGGCGTTCTACGACGCAGTCCTGGCGCCGCTCGGGCAAGTCCGGGTCTGGGATGGCCCAAGGTCGGTGGGCTATGGCCTTCCGGGACAGGGCGACAAGCTGCTGCTCAATCTGATCGAGGACGGCGCGCACCCTCCGGGCCCGGGGTTCCACCTCGCGTTCGGCGCAAGCTCGCGCGAGGCCGTCGACCAGTTCCATGCGGCGGCGATGGCCCACGGCGGGACCGACAACGGCGCCCCCGGCCCGAGACCGCATTACGGCCCGAACTACTACGCGGCCTTCGTCATCGACCCGGAAGGTTGCCGCATCGAGGCCGTCATCAACGTGCCGGTGTGAAGGCTGTTCGGGTCGGCTTGTGATGCCGGCGCAAGACGACGGTAGCGACGGCCCGTCTCGAGCTTTTGAGCATGGACACTGTCGGTTGTCCTCGCAGGGTCGCCGTCAGCGCCCGATGACCGGCACCCCTGCCGCCGCCAGCTTGCGTTTGAGCGTCGGGATGTCGGACGTTTCGCGCATCGCCTCGCCCGCCTCGATCTCGCCGCGCCGCACGAGCTCGACCAGGCGGTTGTTCATGGGCACCCACTCGCTGGCACCCAGGCGGTTGTCCTCGCGGATGGCGCTCTCGAGGCCGATCCAGTCGCCACGCTCGATGTACTGGGTGACCTTGCCGGTGTTGAACAGCACGTCGGCGGCCATCAGGTAGCGCTTGCCGTCCTTGGAGGGAACGAGCGCCTGGCGGATGACGGCGATCAGGTTGCCGGCCAGCACGGAGCGCATGACGTCGGCGCTGGTGCCGGTGTACGACAGGATCTTGCGCATCGTGCCGGTGACGGACTTGCCGTGCGTCGTCGCGATCATCAGCGAGCCGGACTCGCCGCCCTGGATCGCCTGCTCGGCGGTCTCGGCGTCGCGGATCTCGGACGTGAGCAACACGTCCGGGCTCATGCGCAAGGCCTCGCGCATGCCGTCGGCGAAGCTCAGCACGTCGTAGCCGACCTCGCGCTGGGTGACGATGGACTTGCGCGGCGCGATCTTCTTCTCGACCGGATCCTCGATGGTCAGGATGTGCCCCGAGTGCTGCGCGTTGTGCCAGTCGAGGATAGACATGGCCGTCTCGCTCTTGCCCGAGCCGGTGGGGCCCGTGATGACGATGAAGCCGCTGGTGGCCTCGGTGAGCGTCGAGACGAGGTTGTGCGGCAGGCTCAGGCCGGTCAGTGGCGTGATGTCGGGCGGCGTGATCCGCATCACCAGCGCCAGTTCGCCGGTGCCGTGCATGAACAGGCTGTAGCGCAGCGAGTGGCCGCCGCGGCCGTCGAGGCGGATGTTGACCGAGCGCTGGCGTGCCAGCACGGGCTTGATGCGGGTGTCCCAGTATTGCTGCACGCTCTGCTGCTGGCCGCGGTCGTCGCGATGCTGGCGCGTGGCGCCGTCGACGTACCCGGCCAGGTAGGTGACGATGTGCTCGCGCGTGACGATGAACGGCGGGATCGCCGCGAACAGCTGGTGCAGCGGCAGGGTGCCGCGCGCGGACTTCGCGCGCATCACGTGGCCCTCGTGGATCATGATGTCCGTCATCGACGGCGCGAACATCAGCGCGTGCTTCACCGCGGCGCCGATGCCGTGCTGCATGTCGGAAGGCAGTTGCAGCGGCTGCTGCAGCGTGGGAATGTCGGTCATGTGAGTGGGGGTGGGTTGGTCGGCGTGTTCACGGCGCGGCCGGAAGGTAGGACATCTCCTCGCAGGAGACGACGGCGCTCGCGCGGTCGGTCGAGGTGGCGGGCGCGGCGGCGATCGACGCCGTCGCGGGCCGGGGCCCGCGTGCAGGCGATGGCGGCGGTGGCGGCCGGCCGGGCGCGAGCGTGTCGCTGGCGCGAAACGGCAGGGCGCCGGTCGGCAGTACGTGCCAGCGCATCAGGATCGCGGCGATCTGGTTGGCGTACCAGGCGGCCCGCGACGGCGTGGCCGAGTGATAGGCGCCGACGGCCTGCCAGCCGTTGCCCCGGCGCTCGACCTGTCGGCGGTAGTGCCAGGCCGCGACCTCGGCGCTGGTGCAGCCGTCGGCCAGGTCCGAACGGGCGATGCCGTAGCGGCCCAGCTCGGACAGGTGCACGCTGTTGATCTGGAACGCCCCGATGTCGACGCTGCCGTCGGGGTTGCGGCCGAGCGCCTGCGGACGCAGCCGGCTCTCCTGCCAGCCGATCGCGTGCAGCACCGCTGCGTTGACCTGGTGGCGCGCGGCCGCGTCGTCGATGCAGTCGGCGTGCGCGGCCGGCAAGTGCAGCAACGCGAGCGCGCAAGCGGGCGCTGCGACGAGGGCGAATCGAGGGGGGATGGATCGCGTCGGCATGGCTCGGAGACGGAGTCACCGGAAGGACATGACGACCGATTCTGGTCGGCGCAGCGAAATCCGCCCTGCGCCAAGAGCGCGGTTTCGGGGCGTTCGGCGCTCGGCGGCCAGGCCGTCGAGCGTCGGGTCTGGTCAGGTGGTCAGCGGCGATGTCCCAGCGCGCGCGCCGGCAGGAACAGCAGGGCCGTCAGCAGCGCGAACACGGCGCCGACGCTGATGCCGACCAGCCGGAACGGCAGCGCCAGCAGCCACACGATCGGGTAGAGCACCAGCGCCAGCAGGGCCAGCGGCCAGCAGAAGACGAACAGCAGGCACCAGAGCAGGAACGAGAACATGGCGGTCTTTCCGGAATCGAGGCGATGGCCTCCGATGGCGTCACGATGCGTCGACGGCCTGCCGGCGTCAATTCCTGCGCGACGAATCGCCGGGATCGTCCGACAGGCTGCGCTGGCGGTCGATGCGGCGCGGCGCTGCGCCACCAGGCAGCGCAGAATGCGTCATCGTCGCATCGACCTGCCGCCACCATGAGCATACCCACCGCCAACGATTTCAACCGCATGGGCGTCGAGTGCCTGCCGGGCCACCTGGGCGTGGCCATCACGCATGTGGACGCGACCGAGCTGCGCGCCGAGATGCCCGTCTCGACGAAGCTGATGGCGCCCAACGGCTACCTGCACGCCGGCAGCGTCGTGACGCTGGCCGACACATCCTGCGGCTACGCCTGCATGGCCAACCTGCCCGCCGGCGCGACGGGCTTCACCACGATCGAGCTGAAGTCCAGCTTCCTGGGCACGGCGCGCGAGGGCACGCTGGACTGCGTGGCGACCGCCCAGCACCGCGGCCGCACGACGCAGGTCTGGGACGCGGTGGTGACGCATCGCGAAACGGGCCGGACGATCGCGCTGTTCCGCTGCACGCAGATGATCCTGTGGCCGCAATCGGCCTGAAAGAGACTTCATGGACAACCCCGACACGACCGCGCGCCGCCTCGTCGAGATCCGCGCCTATCGCCTCAAGCCCGGTACGCGGGCCGACTTCCACGTCGCCGCCAGCGAGCGCGCGCTGCCGATGGTGCGCGCCTACGGCATGGACGTCGTCGCCCACGGCCCGATCCCCAACGACCCGAACGGCTACTTCCTGGTGCGCTCGTTCGCGAACCTGGCGGAGCTGACCGCGCAGGAAGACGAGTTCTACGGCTCGGCGCGCTGGCGCGAGGGGCCGCGCGAGGCGCTCGTCTCGCGCATCGAGACCTACATCGACACGCTGCTGTGGCTGAGCCCGGCGGCGATCGCCGACCTGCGCGCCGGCAACGTGGCGCCGCCCGTCGTCGGCTGAATCCCGGATCGCGCACGCGGGCGCGTGCGCACGAGCCCGCGCGGGCCCGCGCTCGCGTCACGCGGCGCCCGCGCGAGGGTCAGTCCGCGGACTTGTCCGCCCCTGCGCTCGCCGGAACCTCGGGTTCGCTCGGCGCGTCGCCATCCTGCGAGCCGGCCTGCGCGCCGGCCGCCTTGCGCAGCGCCTTGTCTTCCTTCTTCTGCTTCTTCTCGAGTTCGCGCTGGCGCTTCTCGTACGCGTAGTTCGGTTTCGCCATGAAATCCTTTCGGTGATTGGGCCCACCATACCCGAATGTGCGTCGCTGACAAGCCCATGGGGGGCAATGCGCTTGGCGTGGCCGTGAAACGAGGCGATAAGCGCGACGACG
>DASQCX010000030.1:0-14364 GCA_035634455.1 Burkholderiaceae bacterium | reverse complement strand
CGGCGCTTGACGCCCGGCCAGGCCTCGGTCGGGCCCATGCCCATGGGCGACAGCGGCATGCGCCGGCTCTCGCGCAGCGGCATCTGGCCGGACAGCGGCATCTCGCGCGACTCGTCGCCGTCATCGGAAGTTCCGCTCCGCAGGCGCGGCGGGTACTGGCAGTCGAGGGCGGTCAGGTCGGTCGGATCCTCGGACTCGCGCACGATCCAGTGGATGGCGGTGGTGCTGCGCGCGCGGTCGGCGCTCAGCGTCTTGACGATGTGGCTCAGCGCCACCGGCCGATTCGCGTCGGTGTCGCCGAGATCCATGGCGAGGTTGCCGGTCTGGCGGCGGAACACGCCCGAGGACGGCTGCCCGCCGCCATGCGCCCAGACGAAGTGGCTGGGGATCATGTCGCCGGCCACCGCCACGTGGTCGGGGAACATGCCGACCTCCAGCATCAGCTTGTCCAGGACGGTGCGCGTCTTGTAGATCTGCGGCTCGCGCCTGGACGGGAAGTAGAAGTGGATCTCGACGCCGGCCGGCACCGGCCACAGTGCGGCGTCGACCTTCATGCCGCGCCCGGAAACGACGTATGTCTTGCTCATGATTCCATGGCGGTCCCTCGCCCGCGATGCCGGGCCCGACGCCCGATCATTCATTCTAGGCAGCGCCTCCCGGATGAGCACGGGTGGAAAACAACAAGGGCGGGACATGTCTCACGGCCGGCGGCGATTTTTGTTCGCAACGGTAACGTGTGGCCGCCGCCGGCGTGACATTCTTCCGCCCGGCGGCCCCAACGGCCCCCGCAACGCCTCAAAGTGTAAGAACGCCGCGCGTCCTTCCCACATTTGCGGGATGGGCCGCCGCGCCCGCTTCGTGCTGGCTGCCGATCGCCAGGGCCGGTTCGGCGACGCGCCCGATCACCAGGATCGCCGGACTGCCGATGCGCCCGGCGCGGATCGTGTCCACCAGCCCGCCCAGCGTCGTGCGCGCGATCACCTCGTCGGCGCCGCTGGCACGCTGCACGATCGCGACCGGCAGGTCGGCCGCCAGCGCGCCGCGCAGGCGCTCGACGATGGCCTCGGCCCGCGCGACGCCCATGTAGACGACCAGCGTGACGCCGCCGGCCGCGACGCGCGCGATCGCGTCCCAGTCCGGCTCCTCGCAGCCGTGGCCGGCGTGGCCGGTGACCAGCAGCACGCCCTGCGCCCCGGCGCGCCGATCCGTCCAGCCGATGCCCGCCGACCCGGCCGCGGCCAGGCCGGAGGTGATGCCGTTGACGATCTCGACCTCGAGGCCCGCGGCCCGCAGCGCCGCGATCTCCTCGCCGGCGCGCCCGAACACCAGCGGGTCGCCGCCCTTGAGCCGCACCACGCGCTCGCCGGCCAGCGCCTCGCGCACCATCAGCTTCTCGATGAACTCCTGCGGCGTCGACGCGCAGCCGCCGCGCTTGCCGACGCGCACGAGCCGCGGCTGCACGGGCGCGTCGGCCAACGCCGTCTCCAGCACGGCCTCGCCGACGAGGTCGTCGACCAGGATCACGGTCGCCTGGCGCAGCACGCGCAGCGCCTTGAGCGTCAGCAGTTCGGGGTCGCCGGGGCCGGCGCCGACGAGATGGACGGGGTGGCGTGTCGGGCTCATGGCACTTCCTTCATGGCGTCGCGGCGGGGACGGCGTCGCGCTCGCAGGCCTGCTGCGCGAGGCGGCGCAGGTGCGGCAGGCAGGAGCCGCAGTTGGTGCCGCAGCGCAGCTTGTCCTGCGCCTGGGCGACGCGGGCGCCGGCGTCGCCGCCGGCGGCGGCGAGCGCGTCGGTGACCTGCGCGACGCTGACGTTGAAGCAGGTGCACAGCTGCGGGCTGGCGGGCGCGGCGTCGGCGCGGGCCTCGCGCGCGCCGGGCGCGAGCAGGCGGTGTGCGGGCATGGTCAGCGGCGTGTCGCCCTGCAGCGTCTCGCGCCACCAGGCGGCCAGCGCGGCGTCGGCGGCGTCGCCGCCCGCCACCCAGAAGCCTTGCAGGCGCTGCGCGCCGGCGGCGTCGCGCGCCACGCGCAGCGCGCGCTGCACGCCGGTGCGCGGGTCGCGGTAGTCGAGCACCGCCGCGGCCTCCAGGCCCAGCTCGGCGCGCAGCGCGTCGAGGCAGATGTCGTCGGGGACGTCCTTGTCGGCGACGTCCAGCCACAGGCCGACGCGGCCCTGCGCGTCCGGCTCGCGGCCGAACGGCAGGCAGGCGGCGTAGCCGAACTGCGCGAGCATGGGGCGGATGCGCTCGCGCCGCGCCAGCGCCTCGTCCTGCGGCAGCCAGGCCATCGCGCGCAGGCGCCAGGGCAGGCCGGCGCGCGCGATGCGCACGGCGCAGTGCTTGAGCTCGGGCTGTCGCGAGGTCGGGCAGGTCGCCGGCGTGGTCAGCGCGTTGATGCCGGCGAACGGGTCGGCCTCGTCGCCGCGGCCGGTCAGCACCTCGCTGCCCCAGTGCATCGCGATGAAGGCCTGGGCCGAGAGCTGGCTGGCGCTGCGGCGCGCCGGCAGCACGAGCTCGCCGCGGCGCGAGCTCACGCGCACGAGGTCGCCGTCGCCGAGGTTCAGGCGCGCCATGTCCTGCGCGCACAGGTCGACCGAGGGCTCGCTCACGTGGCCGAACAACCGGCCCAGCGTGCCGGTGCGGCTCATGCCGTGCCACTGGTCGCGCAGGCGGCCGGTGGTCAGCGAGAACGGGAAGCGCGCGTCGCGCGGCTCGGCGGGCAGCTTCGCCTGGGCGTCGAAGAAGCGCGCGCGGCCGTCAGCGGTGGGGAAGCGGCCGTCGGCGTAGAGGCGCGCGGCGCCCGTCGTCGCGCCCTCAGGGAACGGCCACTGCTGCGGGCCGTCGCGCTCGATCAGCGCGTAGCTCAGGCCGGTGATGTCGAGGTCGCGGCCGCGCGTGGTTTCGCGGTGCTCGTTCCAGACCGACTCGGCGTCGTCGTACGGGAACAGCGACGGGCGCGCGGGCCGCAGCCGCTGCTCGACGCGCCGCGCGACGTCCACGACGATGCGCCAGTCGGCACGCGCCTGCCCCGGCGCCGGCACCGCCGGCCGCACGCGGCTGATGCGGCGCTCGCTGTTGGTGACCGTGCCTTCCTTCTCGCCCCAGGTCGACGCGGGCAGCAGCAGGTCGGCGAAGGCGGCGGTCGCGGTCGTCGCGAAGGCCTCCTGCAGCACGACGAACTCGGCGCGCTCGAACGCGCGGCGCACCGTGGCCTGGTCGGGCAGCGACTGCGCCGGGTTCGTGCAGGCGATCCACAGCAGCCTGATCGCGCCGTCGGCGGCGGCCTCGAACATCTCGACGGCGGTCTTGCCCGGGCGGCTCGGCACGTCGTCCACGCCCCACAGCGCGGCGACCTCCGCGCGGTGCGCCGCGTTGCCCATGTCGCGGTGCGCGGACAGCAGGTTCGCCAGCCCGCCGACCTCGCGCCCGCCCATCGCGTTGGGCTGGCCGGTGAGCGAGAACGGGCCCGCGCCGGGCCGGCCGATCTGGCCGGTCGCCAGGTGCAGGTTGATCAGCGACGCGTTGTTGGCCGTGCCCTGCGCGCTCTGGTTCAGGCCCTGGCAGTACAGCGACAGCACCGCCGCCGACTCGCCCCACCAGCGCGCGGCGGTGATGATGTCCTCCTCGCGCAGGCCCGTCACGCGCGCCGTCTCGCGCACCGTGCACTCGCGCACGCGGTCGCGCACGGCCTCGAAGCCGCTGGTGTGGGCGCGGATGAACGCGTTGTCGGCGAAGCCCTCCCACAGCATCAGGTGCAGCAGGCCGTGCGACAGGGCGACGTCGCTGCCCGGCAGGATCTGCAGGTGCAGGTCGGCCATCGCGGCCGTCTCGGTCTTGCGCGGGTCGACGACGATCCACTTCTGCGCCGGCCGCGCGGCCTTGGCGTCCTCCAGCCGGCGGCACAGGATCGGGTGCGCCCACGCCAGGTTGCTGCCGGTGATGAAGACGAGGTCGGCGTGCGCCAGGTCCTCGTAGCACGCCGGCGGCGCGTCGGCGCCCAGCGTCGCCTTGTAGCCCGACACCGCGCTCGACATGCACAGCCGCGAGTTGGTGTCGATGTTGTTGGTGCCCAGCAGGCCCTTGGCCAGCTTGTTGAAGACGTAGTAGTCCTCGGTCAGCAGCTGGCCCGAGATGTAGAGGCCGACGGCGTCGGGGCCGTGCCTCGCCACCGTGTCGACGAGGCGGTCCGCGAGCAGCGCGTTGGCCTCGTCCCAGCCGATCGCGCGCGGCGTCGCGCCGCGGCGGTCGCGCCGCAGCGGCTGCAGCAACCGCGCCTGCGCGGCGACGTGCGGCGCCGCCGTCAGGTGCAGCGTGCTGCCCTTGGTGCACAGGCGGCCGAAGTTGGCCGGGTGCTCGGGGTCGCCACGCACGTCGACGATCGCGGGGCCCTCGCTGCGGACGATCACGCCGCAGCCGACGCCGCAGTACGGGCAGGTCGACCGCGTCTCGCGCGATCCGTCGGCGATGGGGATGATCGTCGGCACGGCCATGGCGCGCGGGTTCAGGCGCTGGCGATCGCGATGACCTTGCGCGCGGCGGCGAGCGCGGCCACGGCGTCGGCGCCGTCGTCGACCGCCAGCGTCGCCAGCTCGCTGGCCAGCAGGCTGACGGCGTCGCCCTCGACGCGGACCGCGAAGCGCGTGGCGCAGCCGATGTCGGGCGCACGCGCCTGGCCGTCCTCCAGCGAGATCGCCCAGTTGTGCAGCGGGCAGGCCACGTGCTCGCCGAACACGATGCCCTGGCTCAGCGGACCGCCCTTGTGCGGGCAGCGATCGAGCAGCGCGAAGATGCGGTCGCTCTCGGTGCGGAAGATCGCGACGTCCGTGCCCGCGGGGCGCCGCACGCGGCGGGCGCCGAGCACGGGGATGTCGTCGACGCGGCAGATGTAGGTCCAGTCGTTCATGGTTCAGCCCAGTTTTGCGAAGCGGCCGGTCACGCCGTCCATCACTTCGAGGATGCGTTCGCTCGTCGTGAACACGTTGCTCATCGAGACGGGATCCGGCGCGCCCGGCGTCAGGCCCCGCAGCGCGGCGTCGAAGAAGCCCCATTGCAGGTCGGCCATCTGCAGTTCCTCGCGGATCTGCGGCGTGTCCTCCGGCGCCTTCTCCAGTGCCGCCTGCGCGGCGGCGAATTCGGTGCGCGCCTTGGCGATCTCGGCCTGCGCGAACCCGGCCTCGACGCCCCAGCTCGCGCCCAGGTGCAGCGCCGCGAGGCGCTGGCTCAGCATGCGCTGGCGGCCGCAGACGTTGACCCAGTGGCTGGCCGGACGCGTCGACAGCGCCTCGATCATCCCGGTGCCTTCGTGGGCGAGCTTGAGCACCTGCCCGGCGCGGTCCAGCACGTCGGCGCCGTCGCCGCGGCTCGGCGTGCCGCGCAGCAGCAGCGTCTTGTAGCCCGTCCAGGCGGTGCCAAGCCGAGCATAGAGATCCTGGATCCGCGGCTCGGGCGCGAAGGCCGCCAGCTCGGCCAGCTGTCGCTCGAACAGCGCGATCGACGCCGCGAGCACCTTCGCGGCCAGGTCCGGCACGACGTCCAGGCCCTTCGCGAACCAGGCCTTGCAGGCGCGCTGGCTCAGCATGCGCTGGCGCCCGGCCTTGTTGATCGCCTCGTCGAACGCGTGCGCGGCATCGGCACCGCTGGCGGGCCGTGCGAACGTCGGCGCCGCCAGTGCGAAGACAAGACAATGACGCCGCTTCATGCCGGCACCAGCGGGATGAACTGCCGCGTGTCCACCGATGCCTTGTCGAATTCGAACCACGGGTCGGGCTCGCCGTCGAGCGCGAACTGCAGGCGCTCCCACAGCGCCTTGCGGTTGGCGACGTCATCGAGCACGCGCTGCTTGATGCTGTCGAGGCCGACGCGCGCGATCCAGTGCACGGTGCGCTCCAGGTACCAGCCTTCCTCGCGATAGAGCTGCAGGAACGCGCCGCTGACCTCCATCACCTCCTCGGACGTGCGCACCTTGCAGAAGAACTGCCCGGCCTCGGTCTTGATGCCGCCGTTGCCGCCGACGTACAGCTCCCAGCCGGACTCCACGCCGATCACGCCCACGTCCTTGATGCCCGACTCGGCGCAGTTGCGCGGGCAGCCGGAGACGGCCAGCTTGACCTTGTGCGGCGCGTACATGCGCCACAGGCCGCGCTCCAGGTCCTTGCCCAGCTGCGTCGAGTCCTGCGTGCCGAAGCGGCACCATTCGCTGCCGACGCAGGTCTTGACCGTGCGCAGCGCCTTCGCGTACGCGTAGCCGGACGGCATGCCGATGTCCTTCCACACGTCGACCAGGTCTTCCTTCTTCACGCCCAGCAGGTCGATGCGCTGGCCGCCGGTGACCTTGACCGTCGGGATCTTGTACTTGTCGACCACGTCGGCGATGCGGCGCAGCTCGGCCGCGCTCGTCTCGCCGCCCCACATGCGCGGGATCACCGAGTAGGTGCCGTCCTTCTGGATGTTGGCGTGCGAGCGCTCGTTGATGTAGCGGCTCTGCGGATCGTCCCTGGCCTCCTTGGGCCAGGTGCTGATCAGGTAGTAGTTCAGCGCCGGGCGGCACGACGAGCAGCCGTTGGGCGTGCGCCAGGACAGCGCGCGCTGCGTGTCCGCGATGGTCAGCAGCTTGAGCTTGCGGATCGCGTCGCGCACGTCCTGGTGCGAGTGGTCGGTGCAGCCGCACATCGCCTTCTTGCGCGGCGCGGACGAGTAGTCGCCACCGGCCGTGGCCATGATGATCTGCTCGACCAGGCCCGTGCACGAACCGCAGGACGCGCTGGCCTTGGTGTGCTTGCGCACGTCGTCGAGCGTGAACAGGCCCTTGTCCTTGATCGCCTTGCAGATCGTGCCCTTGGTGACGCCGTTGCAGCCGCAGACCTCGTCGGCGTCGGCCATCGCCGCGGCCTTGTTCTGGCCCTGGTGGCCGGCGTCGCCGAGGCTGGACTCGCCGAACATCAGGCGGTCGCGGATGTCGCTGACCGAGCGGCCCTCGCGCAGCAGCTTGAAGTACCAGCTGCCGTCCACCGTGTCGCCGTACAGGCAGGCGCCGACGAGCTTGTCGTCCTTGATGACGAGCTTCTTGTAGACGCCGCCCTGCGGGTCGGACAGCACGATGGAGTCGCAGCCCTCGCCGCCCATGAAGTCGCCGGCGGAGAACAGGTCGATGCCCGTGACCTTGAGCTTGGTCGACACCTGGCTGCCGAGGTAGCGGCCGATGCCGAACTCGGCCAGGTGCGTCGCGCAGACCTTGGCCTGCTCGAACAGCGGCGCCACCAGGCCGTAGGCCGTGCCGCGGTGCGCGGCGCATTCGCCGACGGCCCAGATGCGGGCGTCGGTCACGGTCTGCAGCGTGTCGGTGACGACGATGCCGCGCTGGCAGTGCAGGCCGGTCGATTCCGCGAGCGCCGTGTTGGGGCGGATGCCCGCGGCCATCACGACGAGGTCGGCCGGCACCTGGCTGCCGTCCTTGAAGCGCACGGCCTTGACGCGGCCGGTCGCGCCGTCCTCGCCGTCGCCGATCAGCGCCTCGGTCTGCGCGCCGATCAGGAAGTCCAGGCCGCGGTCGACCAGCGACTGGCGCAGCAGGCCGCCGGCGACGTCGTCGAGCTGGCGCTCCATCAGCCACGGCGCGATGTGCACCACGGTCACCTTCATGCCGCGCAGCATCAGGCCGTTGGCGGCCTCGAGGCCCAGCAGGCCGCCGCCGATGACGACCGCGTGGCGGTACTTCGTCGCGGCGTCGATCATCGCCTCGGTGTCCGCGATGTCACGGTAGCCGATCACGCCCTCGAGCTGCTTGCCGGGCACCGGCAGGATGAACGGCGTCGAGCCGGTGGCGATCAGCAGGCGGTCGTACGGCGCCTGCGTGCCGTCGGCCGCGTGCACGATGCGGCGCACGCGGTCGATGCGCGTCACCGCCTTGCCCAGGTGCAGCGTGATGCCGTTGTCGGCGTACCAGGCCAGCGGGTTCAGCACGATCTCGGCGATCGTCTGCTCGCCCGCCAGCACCGGCGACAGCAGGATGCGGTTGTAGTTCGGATGCGGCTCGGCGCCGAACACGGTGATGTCGTACAGGTCGGGGGCGATCTTGATCAGCTCCTCGAGCGTGCGCACGCCCGCCATGCCGTTGCCGATCATCACCAGTTTGAGTTTCTTCATGGCGGAGCCTCTTGCAGCGAAACCTTGAAAGAGCGGGACGCGGGTCAGGCCGCTTCGGCCAGGCCGGGCGCCACGACCGGATGCGCCTCGGGCGCGGGCGCGACCGCGTGCGCGCGGCCACCGGCGGCGACCCAGCGGCTGGTCCAGTCGGACTGCAGGCCGCGCAGCAGCACCAGCGTGCAGAGCGCGAACAGCGCGAAGAACGCGAAGCCCCAGGCATACGTGCCCAGGTACTGGCGCGCCAGGCCCATCGCGTTGGGCACCAGGCCGCCGCCGAGGGCACCGAGCTCGCCGATCATCGAGCCGGCCACCGCGGTGGTCAGCGGCCAGCGCAGCGGCACCAGCTGGTAGACCGCGCCGTTGCCCGCGCCCAGCGCGGCGAAGCAGGCGATCAGCAGCACGGTCGTCAGCACCAGCGAGCCGGTGGCCAGGCCGCAGCCGCCCAGGCCCAGCGCGACGGCCGCCAGCACCACGGTCAGCGTGTTGATGCCGCCGAAGCGGTCGGACAGCCAGCCGCCGCCGATGCGCATCGCCGCGCCCATGAAGGCGACGATGGTCGTCAACTGGCCGGCCTGCACCTTGGAGACGCCGAACTGGTCGTGGTAGTACGACGGCAGGAAGCTGATGAAGCCGATGAAGCCGCCGAAGGTCACGGCGTAGATCAGGCTGAAGGCCCAGCCGTCGCGCTCGACGAGGCAGGCGAGCTGCGCGCGCAGGCCGGCGTGCGGGTCGATGTCGGTCGGCTCCTTGGCCAGGAAGATCACCGCGGCCATCGGGATCACCATCGCCACCGCGGCGACGGCGTACACCGTCTGCCAGCCCAGCCACTGCGCCAGCGGCGGCGCGATCAGCACGGCCACCGCGGTGCCGACGTTGCCGGCGCCGACGATGCCCATCGCCAGGCCCTTGTGCTTGGCCGGGAACGAGCCCGAGCCCAGCGACATCGCGACGCCGAAGCTCGCGCCGGCCACGCCCAGCAGCACGCCCATGGCCAGCAGCGCCTCGAAGCTGTGCACGAAGAAGAAGGCCAGCAGCATCGCCACCGAGATCAGGCTCATCTCCACCAGCGTCGCGCGCTTGCGGCCGATGTACTGCGACAGCACGCCCAGCGGGAAGCGGAACAGCGCCCCGGCGATGATGGGGATCGACAGCATCAGCCCCTTCTGCGCCGGGCTCAGGTGGAAGGTGTCGCTGATGAAGGGCGCCATCGCGCCGTTCAGCACCCAGGTGCAGCACGAGAACGCGAAGTACAGGAAGGCGGCGAACAGCGTCGGGGCGTGGCCCGTCGCGAGGAATTTCCTGAAGTTGGTCATGTCGGCTTGATCCGGAGTGGGTGGGAAGGCAGCGGCCACGCCGGCGCGAGGACGCCTGCGGGACGATGGACGAAAGGGAGAAGCTCGCGGGCTGCGGCGCGCGCCCTGGCGGCGCGGGTCGGCAGCGATGGAACCGGTGAAGGCGTGGGAGGGTTCGGGCGCTCTCGCGCGTCGACGGGCGGCCTGCGGGCCGGGCACTTCACGGGCGGTGCGTCGTTGCACCACGAGCCCTTCAATGCAAGGGCCGTGCCGGATTTCGAATGGCACGGCGCGTGCAAGCGGACGAGTATCCGAACAAGTCCCCGACAACCCCGGCTACGCCCCGTCACGCCATGGAATCCGCCGTCCTGCTCGATCTGACCACGCCGCGCGAGGCGGCCTGGCGGCGCGCGCTCGAGCGCAGTGGCGTGCACCTGGGAGCGGCGTCGGACCGCAACAAATTGGTGCATTGCACCATCGCCGACGGCCCGGAGCTGCTGGTCTGCCTGGCGCCGGGGGTGACCGACGAGCTGCTGTCTGCCCTGTCCTGCTGGAACGGCGATCCGCCGCTGGCCGTGCTGCTGCTGACGCCGGCCGGCCCCGCCGACGCCGGCCAGCTGCGGACGGCCGTCGCCGCGGGCGTCCACCACTGGCAGGCGCTGGCGCCGGATGCGGCGGGCGCCGTCGCGGCGGCGCAGGTCGAGGCGGCGCTGGCGATGGCGCGCGCGCGCCACGACCACGACCGCGCGCTGCGCCTCGCGGCCGTGCGCGCGCAGGAGCAGCTCGACGAACGCAAGTGGGTCGACCGCGCCAAGGGCGTGCTGATGACGGCGCGCGGCCTCGACGAGGACGAGGCGTTCCGCCTGCTGCGCGGCGCCGCGATGAGCGTGAACCTGCGCATCGGCGAGGTCTCGCGCGCCGTGTTCGAGGCCGCGCGCTGGGCCGACGCGATGAACCGCGCCGGCCAGCTGCGCATGCTGTCGCAGCGCCTGGTGCGGCTGGCCGCGCAGCGCCTGCTGCGCATCGACACGCGCGACGCCGCCACGCTGGCCGCCGAGTCGCGCCAGCGGGCGCGCGACAACCTCGAGATGCTGGCGGCCCAGTGCGTGGGCTCGGTCGCCGCGCCCACGTGCGCGCGCGCCGCGGCCTGCTGGGAGGCCCTCGTCCAGGCGCTGCAGGCCCCGCGCGTCGACGCCGCCGCCCTGCGCCGCATCGATGCCGCCGCCGCGCGCATGCTCGACGCCGCCGAGGCCCTCACCGACGCCCTGCAGGAGGCCGCCGGCCGGCGCGCGCTGCACATCGTCAACCAGTGCGGCCGCCAGCGCATGCGCGTGCAGCGCATCGCCAAGCAATGCCTGCTCGACGCCGCGCACCCGGAAGGCGCCGCGCCGCCGACGCGCCACGACAACGCGTTCGACGCCTTCGAGTCCGCGCTGACCGAACTCGAGCAGGCCCCGCTCAGCACGCCCGAGATCCGCGCCACGCTCGCCCAGGTGCGCGACGAGTGGCTGCGCCTGCTCGGGGGCGTGCGCGCCGCCGAGACCGCCGACGGCCGCCGCGCGCTGGTGCAGGCCAGCGAGGTGATCCTCGAGCGGCTCGACACTCTGACCGCCGCCTACGAGCACAGCCTGCAGGTCATCATGGCCTAGTGTCCTGTCCCACGAGTACGTGCGCAGGCGAAACAGATTGCAGCCGCCGCGCCAGCTCGGCAGTCACCTCGCGTAACGTAACAAGACGAACAGGGGCCTGTTCCGCCGTCTCATGCGTTGACGCCTTTCGTGCCGGTCCCGCAAGATCGCTCCGACCCGACAGGACGCCGCGACCGGCATGCGAAGCCGCCGATCGCCAGGCGTCCTGTGTCGTCTCGGAATCGTCCCGCATGCGTCCCGTCCGCCTTCTCGCCGCCGCCTTGCCCGTCGCCGCCTGCCTGGCCGCGGCCGCGCCGGCGTTCGCCGCCGTCGACGACCAGGTGGCGGCGGCCTCGCCCGTCGCCGAGCCCGCCGGCATCGTGGCCACCGCGCGCCGGCTGATCGACGACACGCTGGAGAAGCAGCGCGCCGTCGTCGCCGTGCTGCGCGACAACGTCGTCTCGCGCGTGATGGCCGGCTCGTGGCGCCTGGGCACGGGCACGCCCTACATGCCGCGCGCCACGGCGCCCGTCTCGGGCCCGGTGCCCAACGACTTCGCCGGCGGCGCGCTGTCCTCGCCGTCCGACGCCGACGCGCTGGACACGAGCCTCGGCGCGCGCTGGCGCGTGCTGCACGGCGACGCCAGCTCGCACGTGCCGATGGCGGCCTGGATGCCCGACCTGCAGAGCGCCGACGCGCACGCGGCGCCGCGCCCCACGATGAACCTCAGCGGCGAATGGGCGCTGCCCAACGACTTCTCGCTGGGCGTGATGCCCGGCGTGGCCGTCGACTACTCGGCGCTCGGCCGCCGCCAGTCCACCGGCACCCTGGCCGTCACGCTGGGCAAGACCTGGTCGCCGCAGTGGCGCACCTTCGTCGACATGGCGCGCGACCGCGTCGCCGCCGTGCAGCTGGCGGGCGTGTCCACCAGCGTCGACGCCGGCATCACCTTCGTCGCGGCGCCGGGCACGCAGATCGACTTCGCCGTCACGCGCGGCCTGAGCGACACCGCCCCGCCGTTCCAGGCCGGGCTGGGGCTGTCCTCCCGCTTCTGAGCGGCCGGGCGCCGCCGGGCGCCGCGACTCGGGTCGACCCGTCGATCGCCTCGCTCGATTGGTTCGACGACCGATCCGGGCGACACTCGGGCTGCGGCCGCGTCGCGACCATGAAACGCGGCAGCGACACGCCATCGGGCGGACGGAACTTCCACGCCGCGCGGCGGTCGATCTGCGCGCCCGACGCCCCGTTGTTGCATCGATGGCGACACGCCGCGCGGCGTGACAATTCCTGACTTGCTCGCCATCCGTGTCCTGTTCTATGCTGCACCGCGTCACGTCCCTGGCCATGAACTTCCTGCGTCCGCCTCTCGCCCACGCCCTCGCCGCCGCCCTGCTGTGCCTGGCCGGCGCCCCGGCGTTCGCGCAGGAGGACGCGGACGCCGCCGTGGTCGCCGACACGGAACTCGACGCGATCCCCGGCGCCGCACTCGACCACGCCGTCTACGCCACGCTGCTGCCCAACAACGATGCGGCCGACCCGACGGTGGTGCGCTCGGCGATCTCGGCCGTGCTGGCCGCGCGCGACGCCCAGCCGCAGCCCCTCGTCCCGATCACGGCGAAGAAGTACAGGCCGGTCGTCGTGCCGGTGCGCATCGATCCCAATGCCGTCATCGGCTCGCCGACCCGGCTGCTGCTCGACGCCAACCAGGTCGTGCAGATCCACGCCGACGGCATGCCCGCGCCCAACGGCCCCGACCGCGACCCGCTGGTGCGCGTGCTGCCGCGCCAGGCCGACCCGAACGCCGTCACCTTCGGCGCACGCTGGAGCGCGCAGGACCGCATCGCCGCGCCGCTGCTGTCGGGCCTGGCGTGGGACGCCCATGCCGACCTGCTCTCGGGCGCGGCGCCCGCGCGTGCGGGCAACGTGCGGCGCTCGCTGCGCATCACGGCGATGTGGGACACCCCGGAAGACCTGGCCATCGGCTTCACGCCGGGCTTCACGCGCGGCGGCGGCCGCGAGTTCGAGCACTACGTCACCGGCCTCGAGGTGAGCACCCTCGACAAGACGCGGGTCGCGCGCTGGAAGAGCTACGTCGAGCTGTCCGGCGAGAAGCTGGCGTTCGACAACGTGGTCGAGAACGCCACCGCGCACGTCGCGGCCGGCGCGTCGTACGCCACCTCGTCGAGCACGCAGCTCGACTTCAACGTGTCGCGCGGCACGACCTGGACGTCCAACGACCTGACGTCCAACGTGGGGCTGTCCGTCCGCTTCTGAGCGGGGCGCGGCCGCGCGAGCCGTCAGGCCAGCAGCGCGCGCAGGCCCTGCCAGCCGACGTACAGGCCCACCAGCAGGATCAGCCCGCCCGAGAAGTACGGCGCCTTCGCCGCGAGCGCGCTGAGGCGGCCGCCGCTCATGCGCTTGGACAGGTGCCGGACGCCGAACGCAGCGACCACGCCCGAGGCGACCATCGTCAGCGCGAGGCCGACGGAGAAGCCCAGCACCAGCGTCGCGCCGAGCGCGATGCGCTTGAGCTGCAGGCACAGCAGCAGCACCGTGATCGACGCCGGGCACGGGATCAGGCCGCCGGTCAGGCCGAACATCACGATCTGGCCGGTGGTGACGTCGCGGCCGGCGAAGCGGCGCTGGATGTCCGCGGCGTGGGCGCGGGCGTGGGCGTCCTGGCCGGCGGCGTCGACCAGCGGCGCGGCGTGCGCGTGGTCATGCCCATGATCGTGGCCGCATGACGCGCCGTGCGCATGGTCGTGGTCCGCGTGATCGTGATGCGCGTGGTCGTGGCCGTCGTGCGCATGGTCGTGCGCGTCGCGCGTCACGCGCGCGAGGGCCGGCGCGGGCGCGTGGCCGTGCGCACCGTGGTCATGATCGTGGTCGTGGTCATGCCCGCCGTCGCCATGGTCGTGGAAGCAGGCCGCCTTGTCCTGCGACGTGCGCCACAACATCCACAGCGCGACGCCGACGATCAGCACCGCCGAGATCAACTGCATCCACGGCTCGCTGGCCTCGGCACTCCAGCGCTGGCCGAAGTACATGCCGCCCAGCGCGATCAGCCAGACGATGGCCGTGTGCGACACGGTCGCGGCCAGGCCCAGCAGGACGGCCTGCGTGATCGTGCCGCGCACCGCGACGATGAACGCGGCCATCATCGTCTTCGAATGGCCGGGCTCGAGGCCGTGCAGCGCGCCCAGCAGGATGGCGCTGGGCAGGAACAGCCAGGCGTTGCCGCCGGCCAGCAGGGTGTGGAAGTCGGTCATAGGTACTTGGTGATCGCCTTGAACTGGCTGATCG
>DASQCX010000029.1:0-3628 GCA_035634455.1 Burkholderiaceae bacterium | reverse complement strand
GGGCGGCGGATGTCGCGATGCCCAGCGCCGAAAGAGTTCTCGGTCCGGCCACCCCATCGGCAAGCATTTGCTCGCTGTTCTGGAAGGCGATGACGGCGGCCTGGGTGCCTCCGCCGAACTGCCCGTCGATCGCACCGGGGTTGAATCCGTGGTCGGCCAGAGCTTGCTGCAGGGTCGAGACGTCGCTTCCGGAGTCACCAAGTTGGAGCATAGGACCTCGAACGTTGTCGGTGGACGGGTGGAACGCTTTCGGGGGCGGCGTGCTGCCTTCCAAGAGGGGCTGACGGACAGCATCACCATCCGGCGCGGGAGTTCGCCTGCGGCCTCTTTTGCTCGATGTTCGTCGCAGGCTTGGTTCCGGCACCACGGATTTGGATCACCTGCTGCAACAGGTCGAACCAGAAGGGCGCACCGAACACGGCGGCCGAAGCCGTGACAGCAACCCCGAGCACCCACTTCAACCAGAGCGCGACCCCTTTCAGATCGAAGGAGGGGCTCACGAAGCCCTCCCAACCCACCGGCAAGGTACTCAACGTCGACATCAGCCTTTCGGGCAGCAGGGCGGGGCCATCCGACGGATGGCTGATCTTGTCCGTCGCGGATGGCTCGCTGGAATCCTGGCCTCGCCGGTCTTGCACGACCGCTGCGGCGATCAGATCCTTCGACGCGGGCGAAGAGATCGCAGCCGAGAGTTCCGGTCGCCGCCAGAGTTGATCCAGGACCTGGAACGCATCGATGTTGAGGCTGGCCGCCACCACCAGCCCGATGGCAAAGGTCCAGAACTGGCTGCGCCGCTTGTACGATCCCGACAGCCGACCCATTGCGTTGTCGAACCAGTCGGCGATCGAATCGCTGAGCTTGTCGACGTCGCCTTGCGCGCGCGCCCAAAAGCCTTGCAGCATCTGGCGCAGCTGCGGATCTGCGACCTGGTCGATATCCGCTTTCAAGCTGGATTTGTCATCTGACGCGGCTTGAATGACATCGATCAACGCGTTGGCGAAATCCTTCGATGCGATATAGGAAGGAAGCTGCTTCCCGAGGGCCCACGCGGGCGTCTGGGGTCTCACCACGACCTGCGCCTTCGTTGCTTGGCCAGGGATCGGGGCGGGCGCGGGCAGCGGTGTCGTCGCTGAGTCGACGATCGCTGCGGCGAACGGCACGTCCAGCGACATCGGATTGACCAGCGCGTGCGCGTAGAGTGCTTTGACGAGACCGTTGCCCTGCGGGTCGTTCAGCAGTTGCTGCATCCCGCTCAGCAACGTCTTGTGGCGCAATTTCAGAAGCGACGCGATGGCTTCGTTGATCGAACTCACGAACAGCGCGACGCTCGCGAAACAGAAAACCAATCCGATGATGACGTCGAGGATCGAGCTGTTGAACACGCCGCCGCTCCCTGTCTTGTATGGACGAGTTTCGAGATGCGACTTCAGCGTGTCAAGGTCGAATCCCTAGGCTGTCGGGCTCGCTTCGCGGTGTCCCTGGCATCGCGGCCGGCGTCGCCGTCGCCAAGGCCAACGCCGGCACGGAATCCACGATGAATCCCGGCACCGCCAACTACGGCACGCCGCAGGGCGCGCCGCTGAAGGCGGCTGATGGCGTCGAGGCTGGCGCCTCAATCGAGCAGCGCCACCGACTTCACCATCGCCCACACCGCCAGCCCCGGCGCGAGCGCGAGCGCCTGCGCGCTCCTGCGCGTCACGCGCGCGAGCAGCGCGCTCGCGCCCTCGCGCGTGCGCAGGCGCACGAGCACCTGCGACGGGTGGGTGTCGTCGGCGATGGCCTCGACGTGGGCCGGGATCTGGTTGGCGATGCTGCTGCCCGGCTGCTCGGCGAGGCTCAGCGAGACGTCGCGCGCCAGCACGCGCAGGCGGGTGCGGTGGCCGACCGGCAGCGACGGATCGCGCGTCCAGAACGACGCCCCGGGCACGTCCAGGCGCGCCAGGTGCCATTGCGAGTCGAGCGCGCCGACCGTGCCGAGCAGCACGACGCCGGCGTCCTCGCCCGGTGGCAACGGCAGGTCGAGGCGGCTCAGCAGCTCGCCGACCGGGCCCGATGCTATGGCGCGGCCGGCCTCCATCAGCACGACGTGGTCGGCCAGGCGCGCGACCTCGGCGATCGCGTGGCTGACGTAGACGATGGTGATGCCCGAGAGCTCGCCGAGGCGCTCGATGGCCGGCAGGATCTCGGCCTTGCGCGCGGCGTCGAGCGCGGCCAGCGGCTCGTCCATCAGCAGCAGGCGCGGGCTCACGGCCAGCGCGCGCGCGATCGCCACGCGCTGGCGCTCGCCGCCGGACAGGCCCGTCGTCGCTCGCTGCAGCAGCGCGCCGATGCCGGTCCATTCGACGGCCTGCTCGATGGAGACGCGGCGCTGCGCCGGCGCGACCCGCTTCCAGCCGAATTCGACGTTGGCGCGCACGTCCAGGTGGTCGAACAGGCTGGCCTCCTGGAACACGACGCCGACCGCGCGGCGATGTGTCGGGACGAAGACGCCGGCGGCGTCGTCCTGCCAAGTCTCGCCGTCGACGACGACGCGTCCGCCGGGCGCGCGCTCCAGGCCGGCGAGGCAGCGCAGCAGCGTCGTCTTGCCGCAGCCCGAGGGGCCGAACAGCGCGCTGGTGCCGCGCGCGGGCAGCGCGAGCGACACGTCGAGCGTGAACGCGCCGCGCGGCAGCTTCAGCGTCGCTTCGATCATGCGCGCGGCGCTCCGTCGGCCGGCGTGGCGACCAGTGCGCCCTTCGGACGCAGGCGGTAGACGCCCAGCAGCACCGCGAAGCTGAACGCGAGCAGCAGCGCCGCGAGGCGATGCGCCTGGGGGTATTCGAGCGCCTCGACGTGGTTGTACAGCTGCGTGGAGATCACGCGCGTGGCGCCGGGGATGTTGCCGCCGATCATCAGCACGACGCCGAACTCGCCGACCGTGTGCGCGAAGCCCAGCACGGCGGCCGTGACGACGCCGCGGCGCGCGAGCGGCAGCGCCACGTGCGCGAAGCGCTCCCAGGGCCCGGCGCGCAGCGTGGCGGCGGCCTCCAGCGGGCGCGCGCCGATCGCCTCGAACGCGGTCTGGATCGGCTGCACCACGAACGGCAGCGAGTACAGCATCGACGCGACGACCAGGCCCGCGAAGCTGAACGGCAGCAGCCCGATGCCCAGCGCCTGCGTCGCGCGGCCGACGACGCCGTGCGGGCCCATCAGCATCAGCAGGTAGAAGCCCAGCACGGTGGGCGGCAGCACCAGCGGCAGCGCGACGAGCGCGGACAGCGGCGCCTTCCAGCGCGAACGCGTGTGCGCCAGCCACCACGCGAGCGGCGTGCCGAGCGCGAGCAGCAGCACGGTGACGACGAAGGCCAGCTTCAGCGTCAGCGCCACCGCCTGCGCGTCGTCGCCCCAGTTCATCGCGCCATCACCAGCCGTAGCCGTAGGCCTTGATCACGACGCGCGCCTTGTCGCTCGCGAGGTAGTCGACGAACTGCGTCGCGGCCTGGCCGACCTTGCTGGCGGCGACGACGACGGCGTCCTGCCGGATCGGCGCGTAGAGCGCGTCGGGCACGATCCACATCGAGCCCGCGGGCTTCGAGCCGTCGGGCGGCTGCACCTGGCCCAGCGCGACGAAGCCCAGCTCGGCGTTCCC
>DASQCX010000028.1:0-7340 GCA_035634455.1 Burkholderiaceae bacterium | reverse complement strand
GCGCCCTCGCGCGGCGGGTCGACCAGCCACTTGTCGACCGTGCCGAGCGCGACCAGGTCGTCGGCCGTGATCTCGAACAGGTTGCGCGCGTCGAAGCGCGTGTGCCCGGCGACGCCGTTGTGCCTGGCGTTCTCCAGCGCGCGGTCGACCAGCACCTGGCTGCCCTCGATGCCCAGCACCGACTTCGCCCGCGTGGCCAGCGGCAGCGTGAAGTTGCCCAGGCCGCAGAACCAGTCGATCACCGTCTCGTGCGGCTGCACGTCGAGCAGGCGCAGCGCGCGGCCGACCAGCACCGTGTTGATCTGGTGGTTGACCTGCGTGAAGTCGGTCGGCTTGAACGGCATGCGCACGCCGAACTCGGGCAGCGTGTAGGCCAGCTCGGGGCCGCCGTCGTCGTCCAGCAGGTGCACGGTGTCGGGGCCCTTGGGCTGCAGCCACCACTGCACGCCGTGGTCCTTCGCGAACGCGCGCAGCAGTCCGGCGTCGTGCGCGCTCAGCGGCTCGAGGTGGCGCAGCACCAGCGCGGTGACCTCGTCGCCGACGGCCACCTCGATCTGCGGCAGCCGCTCGCGCGCCTGCATGGATTCGATCAGCGCGCGCAGCGGCAGCAGCATGTCGGAGATGCGCCCGGGCATGACGTGGCACTCTCGCATGTCGGCCACGTAGCTCGACTTGCGTTCGTGGAACCCCACCAGCACCGTGTTCTTCTTGGCGACCCAGCGCACCGACAGCCGCGCGCGCAGCCGGTAGCCCCAGGCCGGGCCCTCGATCGGGCGCAGCACCAGCTCGGGCCGGACCTTGCCCAGGTGCCACAGGTTGTTCTCCAGCACGCGCTGCTTCATCGCCACCTGCGCCGCGGGCGCGAGGTGCTGCATCTTGCAGCCGCCGCACGCCCCGGCATGCAGGCCGAAGTGCGGGCAGCGCGGCGTGACGCGCTGCGAGCTCTCCTTGCGCAGCGCGACGAGCTCGGCCTTCTCCCACTGCTTCTTGCGCTTGACGACCTTGACCCGCGCCTCCTCGCCCGGCAGCGCGCCGTCGATGAACACGACCACGCCTTCGCTGTTGTGCGCGATGCCCTGGGCGTCGAGATCGACGCCGGTGACCTTCAGCCATTCGTTGTCGGACACGCCCGGCGCCGGCCCGGCGTTGCGATCGCGGCGATGGCGACCCCGGCCGGACTTGCCGCCGGCGCTCTGTTGTTCATTGCTCATCCCGCGATTATCGGTGGCGCAATGGAATCGGCCCCGGCCGCGCGAGGCGGCCGGGGCCGATGGAATGCCCGAATCGAGGCTTAGAGGCGGAACACCGAGACGTCGGCGACCAGGCGCTGCACCTGCGTGCTCATCGAGTCCGCGGCCGCGGCCACCTGCTCGACCAGCGCGGCGTTCTGCTGCGTGGCCTGGTCCATCTCGGTGACGGCGGTGTTGACGAGGTCGATGCCGGCGCTCTGCTCGACGGTCGCCGAGGTGATCTCGGAGACGATGCCCGCCACGTGCTGCACCGATCGCACGATCTGCTCGATGGTGCCGGCGGCGACGTCCACGAGGTGCGTGCCCTCGTCGACCTTCTCGACCGACTCGCCGATCAGCGTCTTGATCTCCTTGGCCGCCGTCGCGCTGCGCTGGGCCAGCGTGCGCACCTCGGTGGCCACCACGGCGAAGCCGCGGCCCTGCTCGCCGGCGCGCGCGGCTTCCACCGCGGCGTTCAGCGCCAGGATGTTGGTCTGGAACGCGATGCCGTCGATCACGCTGATGATGTCGGCGATCTTCTTGGACGAGGTGGCGATGTCGCCCATCGTGCGCACCACCTTGCTCACGGCCTCGCCGCCCTGCTGCGCCTTGTCCGCGGCCTCGGTCGACAGCTGGCGGGCGTGCGTGGAATTGCTCGCGCTCATCTTGACGGTGCTCGACAGCTCGTCCATCGACGACGCCGTCTGCTGGATGCTGGCGGCCTGGCGCTCGGTGCGGCTGGACAGGTCGGCGTTGCCCGACGCGATCTGGGTGGCCGCGCTGGCGAGGCTGTCGCTGCCGTTGCGCACGCTGGAGACGACGCTGACCAGGCTCTCGGTCATCGCCGCCAGCGCCTTCAGCAGCTGGCCGGTCTCGTCGTTCGAGTGCGACGCCACGCGGACGCTGAGGTCGCGGTTGGCGACGCGGCGCGCGACCTCCACCGCCTGCGAGATCGGGCCGGTGATCGAGCGCGTCACGGACAGGCCGACCACCGCGGCGAACACCAGCGCGACGATCGCGATGCCCAGCACCAGGTTGCGCGTGTTGGCGTAGGCGCTCTCGGCGCTGGCCACGGCTGCGGCGCTCAGCTTCTCGTTGAGGGCGACCATCTCGTCGACGGCGGCCATCCACTTGGCCTGCGCCGGGTTGGCCTTGTCGCCCAGCAGGCCGCGGGCCGGGAACTTGTGGCTTTCGAGCGCCATCTGCACCACCTGGTCGGACAGGTCGCGCGCCTCCTTCTCGGTGGCGTCGATGCGGCCCAGGATGCCCTTCTTGCGGACGTCGTTCGCCTGGCCGATCATCTTCGCCAGCTTGGCCTTGGCGACGTCGTAGCTCTGGATGTCGGTCTTCAGGAGCTTGTTCTCGGCGGCCATGTCGTCCGGATCATCCAGCATCAGGATGTTGCGCACGCGCACCGCCTGCTGCGTGGCGGCCAGCCGCATCTGGTCGGCCAGCGCGGACTCCACGCCGATGCCGCTGGTCACGGCGTTCATGTCGTCGCGCATGGCGCTGGTGCGCGCCAGGGCGACGATCGCCAGGGTCGCCAGCAACGCCAGCACGATGCCGAAGGCGAGGGCCAGCCGCGCACCGATTTTCAGGTTGGTCAGCATTTTCTTGTCCGAAGTTGACTGTTGAATTCTTGGACTGTCCCGACCTGCCGCGCTCCCCAACGAGCGCTGCAGGCTTCCCGACGATCAGTTCATCTTCCAGACGAACTCGGTCTTGATCCACTGCTGGGGCGGCTTGGAGTCGGCGGGCTGCGGCTTGAACGAGCACTCCATCAGCGCGCGCTGGGCGGCCGTGTCGAGCTTGCGGGAGTGGCTGGAGCTCTCGATCTCGCTGTCGATGGCCTTGCCGTCGACACCGACCAGGATGCGCAGGCCCGTCGTGCCCTGCTCGCCCTTGGCCAGCGCGTCGCGCGGGTACTCGGGCGCGGCGCAGCTCTTGGCGTCCTGCACCCACTTGCCGTCGCCGGCCAGCGCGGCGGCACTCGCGAGCGCGCAGAGCGAGCCGATCAGGGCGCCACGGACCGTGGGCAGGTGTGCAATGCGGTTCATGCTTGGAACTCCTTCAGCGGATCGGAAATGAGAGTTGGTCGGCACCCAAGGGTTTTCACCTAGATCGATGTCTCCCGACAGGCGCCATGGCCCGATTTCGGCCCCGTGCCATCTTTCTTGAGTGAATCCTTCACGCTGGACGGCCAATGATCGCGACCGCCACGGACGAAAAAAAACGCGCCGGTTCGGGCGCGTCTTTCGGGGTGGCGGGCTGTCGTTCGATCAGCGCGGCGGCAGCAGCCGCGCCGGGTCGACCGGCTTGCCCTGCTTGCGGATCTCGAAGTGCAGTTGCACGCGATCGGCGTCGGTCGAGCCCATCTCGGCGATCTTCTGGCCGCGCTTGACCATCTGGTCTTCCTTGACCAGCAGCGTCTGGTTGTGGGCGTAGGCGGTCAGGTAGTTCGCGTTGTGCTTGACGATCACCAGGTTGCCGTAGCCGCGCAGGCCCGAGCCGGCGTAGACGACACGGCCGTCGGCCGCGGCGTAGACCGGGTCGCCCTGCTTGCCGCCGATGGCCAGGCCCTTGGTCTTGGCATCGTCGAACGGCGCGACCACCGGGCCGGCCGCGGGCCAGGCCCAGGTCAGGTCGTCGTCGCTCTCGTGCGGCGCGGCCGTCTGCGGCGTCGCGGCGCCGGTCAGCGGCACGGCGCTGCCGGAGGCGATGGCGGCGGACGCGGCGGCGCCGCTCGCCTTGGTCTCGGGCTTGGCCGGGATCGGCGGCAGCGGCTTGAACGTGGCGGCCGGCGCCGAGGCCGCGGCCGTCGTGGTGGTGGTCGTGGTGGTCACGGTCGATCCGGCCGCGGCTTCGCCCACCGGCGGCACGACGCGCAGCACCTGACCGACCTCGAGGTGGTTCGGGTCTGAGAGGTTGTTCCAGCGCGCCAGGTCACGCCAGCTCTGGCCAGTGTCCATGCCGATCTTGGTCAGCATGTCGCCCGGCTGGACGGTGTAGGTGCCGGGACGCGACTCGGCGGCCGGCGCGGCGGGCTTGGCCGTCTCGGCGGCGGGCGCGGGCGCGCGCGCGATCTTCACCGAATGGTCTTCCACGGGTGCCTGGTTCGGGGTCGCGCACCCGATCAAGGCCCAGGCGGACGCCACGCAAGCCGTCGTCGCGAGCGTTCGTCGTACCCAGAGCGATGCCATAGTTTCCCTGCTTTGTTTCATCCAATCCCCGATTTTAAGGGCACAAACGTGACCGTCTCGCCGATCTGCCGGACGAATCCGTCCACCGTGCGGTCGACGATGACCAGCGCCTGCCCGGCGAGCCCCTGGGCGAGCCCGGGCATCGCGGTCGGCGCCACCAGCCTGCCGCCCACGGCCAGCTGCTGGAGCCAGGCTTCCGGCACGGCTTCGCCGCCCGCCGCCGCCACGATGCTGTCGTACGGCGCGTTGGGCGCGTGGCCGACGCGGCCGTCGCCATGCACCAGCCGCACGCCGGGCACGCCCAGCGCGTCGAGGTGGCGCCGCGCGGCCTGGTGCAGCGGCTGCAGGCGCTCGATGGAGATCACCGTCGGCGCCAGCCGCGCCAGCAGCGCCGTCTGGTAGCCGCAGCCGGTGCCGATCTCCAGCGTGCGGCCGAGGTGGCCCAGGCGGCTCGCGTTGGCGCCGTCCGCCAGCCACTGCAGCTGGCGCGCGACGACGGACGGCTTGGAGATGGTCTGGCCCAGGCCGATCGGCAGGCTGGTGTCCTCGTAAGCCTGGATGGCGAGCGCGGTGTCGACGAAGCGATGGCGCGGCACGGCGGCGAACGCGTCCAGCAGCGCCTGCGTGCGGATGCCCTCGGCGCGCAGGCGGGCGACCATGCGCTCGCGCATCGGGCCGTTGTCCAGGCCCAGGCCGGTGGGCACGACGTGGCGCGCGGCGTCCTGCGCGGCCTGGTGCAGCAGCGCCTGCGGCCGCAGCGGGTTGCGCGCGGTGCCGCCGGGGGTCGCGGCGCGCGCGCCGTTCGTCCACTGGGCCGGAAAACGCTTGGCGCGCGGCGCGTCGCTTGTCATTGCAGTCCCAGCCGCGACGACCAGCCCGCGAGGTTCGCGTGGTCGGTCAGATCGACCTGCAGCGGCGTGATCGACACGCGGTCGTTGGCGACGGCGTGGAAATCGGTGCCGGCGCCGGCCTCGCGCGCGTCGCCCGCGGGGCCGATCCAGTAGATCGTGTCGCCGCGCGGGTTCTTCTGCGCGACCACCGGCTCGCTGGCGTGGCGCCGGCCCAGGCGCGTGGTGGCCCAGGGCAGCGCGTCGGCGTCGGGCCGGTTGGGGAAGTTGACGTTCAGCAGCCACGGCGCCGCGCCCGGCTGGCCGAACGACGGGTCGGCGACCGCGGCCTGCACCACGCGACGCGCCGCGCGAGCGGCGGCGTCGAGGTTCGCCCAGCCCTTGTGCTGGAGCGAGAACGCGATCGCCGGCACGCCGAACAGGAAGCCCTCCATCGCCGCGGCGACGGTGCCCGAGTACAGCGTGTCGTCGCCCATGTTCTCGCCGTTGTTGATGCCCGACAGCACGAGGTCGGGCCGGCGATCGAGCAGGCCGGTGAGCGCCACGTGCACGCAGTCGGACGGCGTGCCGTTGACGACGCGAAAGCCGTCGGACGGCCCGCCGCGCGCCGTGAACACCGACAGCGGCCGGTTCAGCGTCAGCGAGTTGGACATGCCGCTGGCGTTCTGCTCGGGGGCGACGACGTCGATCTCGCCCAGGCCGCGGCAGGCCTCGACGAGGGCCACGAGGCCCGGGGCCAGGTAGCCGTCGTCGTTGGCGATGAGGATGCGCATGGCCTCATTGTAGGCAGCGCGACAGCGTCACCCCGGAGACTGCCGCCGCCGCGCGGCCTCCGTATGATCGCCGGACCTTCAGAACTCGAAAGCGCTGCCATGCAAGCCTGGATGTGTGAAACGCTGGACGGCCCCGCGGCCCTGCAATGGCGCGAGCGCCCCACCCCGCGACCCGCGCCCGACGAGGTGCTGATCGCGATCCACGCCGCGTCGCTGAATTTCCCCGACCTGCTGATCGTGCAGGGCAAGTACCAGATGCGTCCCGAGCTGCCGTTCGCGCCCGGCGCGGAGTTCGCGGGCGTCGTCGAAGCCGTCGGCAGCGAGGTCAGGCACCTGCGCCCCGGCATGCCGGTGGCCGCGCTCGGCGGGCATGGCGGCTTCGCGACGCACGCCTGCGTCAAGGCGATGCAGGTGATGCCGCTGCCGCCCGGCTTCCCGCTGCGCGACGCCGCGGCCTTCGCGTTCACCTACGGCACCGCGCACCACGCGCTGGTCGACCGCGGCGCGCTGCAGGCCGGCGAGACGGTGCTGGTGCTGGGCGCGGCCGGCGGCGTCGGCACCGCGGCGATCCAGGTGGCCAAGGCGGCCGGCGCGAAGGTGATCGCCGCCGCGTCCACCGACGCCAAGTGCGAGCTGTGCCGCGCGATCGGCGCCGACCTGGCGATCAACTACGCGACGACCCCGCTGCGCGACGCGCTGAAGGCGGCGACGCAGGGCCAGGGCGTCGACGTCGTGTTCGACCCCGTCGGCGGCTCGCACGCCGAGCCGGCGCTGCGCGCGATCGCGTGGCGCGGGCGCTACCTCGTGATCGGCTTCGCCGAGGGCACGATCCCGGCGCTGCCCTGGAACCTGCCGCTGCTCAAGGGCGCGTCCATCGTGGGCGTGTTCTGGGGCGAGTTCGTGCGCCGCGAACCGGCCGCCAACGCGCACATGCTGGGGGTATTGGCGGCACAATACGCCCGCGGGCTGGTCAAGCCCGTCATCGACGAGGTGATGCCGCTCTCGCGTCTCGCGGATGCGTACCATCGCCTCGAGAACCGACAGATCCTGGGCAAGCTGGTGCTGGTGCCGGACGACCTGCTGGCGACGGCCTGAGCGAGACCCCGCGCGGCCTGCGCCAATAGGCAGTTCCCCCCATTTGGCTGCCCCGAAACGGGGGATGCGACGGACATCTTCGCTCGCTAGCATTCCCGGATCGCGCCCATCGAACGGAAACCGATTCCGTCAGGCGACGGCACAGGCAGGCAGGAAAGGGGAACGTCATGGCAGTCAAGGTCTTGATCCTCGAGG
>DASQCX010000027.1:0-4565 GCA_035634455.1 Burkholderiaceae bacterium | reverse complement strand
ACGAGCGGTCGATCTTGAGCTCCTGCACCGGCAGCTTCTTCAGGTAGGCCAGCGAGGAGTAGCCGGTGCCGAAGTCGTCGATCGACAGCCGCACCCCCATCTCGTGCAGCGCCTGCAGCGAGGCCAGCGCGTGCGCCGGATCCTCCATGATCGCGCTCTCCGTCACCTCCAGGCACAGGTGGCGCGCGGCCACGCCCTCGGCCAGCAGCAGGTTGCGCACGAAGGACGGCAGGTCCTGCTGGACGAGGTCGCGCGTGGACACGTTGATGTTGAGCGACATGTCCAGCCCGCCCGCGCGCCACGCCGCCAGCTGCGCGAGGCCGCGCGCCAGCACCCAGCGCGTGATCGACTTGATGCAGCCGGTCTGCTCGGCGAACGGGATGAACTGGTCGGGTGGCACGAAGCCGCGCGTCGGATGGCGCCAGCGCAGCAGCACCTCGGCGGACAGGCAGCTGCGGTCGGCCAGCGCGACCTTGGGCTGGTACTGCAGGTGGAACTGGTTCTCGTCGACCGCGCGGCGCAGGTCCGACAGCAGGCTCAGGCCGTGCTCGGTCGTGCGCGTCATCGTCTGCGTGAAGGCCGCGTAGCCGCTGCTGGCCTGCTTGGCGACGTACATCGCCGAATCGGCGTGGGCCATCAGCTCGGTCGGGGTGTCGCCGTCCTCGGGGAAGGTGGCGATGCCGATCGAGCCGCTGACGTCCACCGTCTGGCCCTCGATCGTCACCGGCGTGTCGAGCGCCGCCAGCAGCTGGCGCGCCAGCAGCGCGGCGCCCTCGCGGCCCTGCGAGGGCAGCAGCACGGCGAACTCGTCGCCGCCGATGCGGGCCACGGTGTCGGTGGTGCGGCGCAGCTCGCGCGTGAGGCGGCCGGCGACCTGGTTCAGCAGCTCGTCGCCGACCGGATGGCCCAGTACGTCGTTGACGTTCTTGAAGCGGTCGAGGTCGATCAGCAGCACCGACATCGCGTGGCCCGTGCGGGTCGCGGTGCCGACGGCCTGGGCCAGGCGATCGTTGAACAGCGTGCGGTTGGCCAGGCCCGTCAGCGGATCGCGGAAGGCGAGGTCGACGATGCGCGCCTCGCGCTGCGCCAGGCTGTCGCGCATCTCGCCGAGCGCGGTGATCAGGCGGCCGACCTCGTCGCGGCCGGACTCGGGCATCGGGCTGTCCAGCTTGCCGTCGGCGATCTCGCGCGCCAGCGCCACGGTAGCCGCCAGCGGGCGCGTGATCGACCGCGTGATCAGCCCCGCGCACAGCAGCGCGACCAGCACCGCCACGCCCGACAGCTCGAGCACGTAGGTGCGGCTCCTGGCCTGCTGCAGGCGGATGCTGGCGATCGTGGCGTTGGCCTGGGCCGACTTCACGGCCACCAGCGCGTCGAGCGCGGCCAGCATGTCGTTGAGCGCCGGCACCGTCTCCCGGAGCATGACGGGACGCGCGGCAGGCAGGTCGAGCTCGACCTCGTCGACCGTGTGCTGGAACGCGGCCTCGAAGCGGCCGCGCGTGGCGATCAGGCGTTCGACGACGACGGCGTCCTCGACGGCGTGGGCGTCGGCGAGCAGCTGCGACAGTGCGGCCTTCTGGTCGGCGAATTCGGTGTCGATCAGCGCGTAGACGGGCACGCGGTCGTCGCGCTTGTCCAGCAGGAACAGCGTGTGCAGGTGCTGCGCGCCGGCCTGCGCGGCCTTCTCGGCCTGGCGCGCCAGCAGCACCTGGCGCAGGCTGGTCTCGGCGACGACGCGGCTGGCCTCGCCCACCAGCTCGGCCTGCCGCAGCACCAGCGCCACCACGCCGGCCAGCAGCGCGAGCAGCAGGCCGAACGCGAGCGCGAGGCGCAGCGCGATCGGTGCGCGGCGGGCGATCCGGGTCGGCGTGGTCGACGGGTCGTCGGTGGCCATGGTCAAGAGGGAGCGGCTTGTGAACAACTGTTTATCGGACGCCCGGCGCCGGGAATTGAGGCGCCGGCCCGCGCACGGACGCGACACTTCTCACGCTCTCCCGACTTCAGCCGACGCGCCGGCCGGCCGATAGTGCCGGGATGGACGTCCAGCTCGACCGTCGCCACCCCGAGGCCGCCAACGACGGGGCGGCGCGCCGCGCGCGTGACGCGCAGGCGCGCGCGACGCCCGCCAACGGGCCGCGCCTGGGCGAGCTGCTCGGCGGCTTGAGCCATGCGCTGGACATGGCCGCCGGCCAGCCGGCGGGCCATGCCATGCGCAGCTGCTGGGTCGGCCAGCAGGTCGGCCGCATCGTCGGCCTCAGCACGGGCCAGCGGCGCGACCTCTTCTACGTGACGCTGCTCAAGGACGCCGGCTGCAGCAGCGACGCGGCCCGCCTGAGCGCGCTGTTCCTCACCGACGACCTCTTCTTCAAGCGCGCGCAGCGCACCGCGGCCACGAGCCTGCCCGGCCAGCTGCGCTTCGCGATCCGCCACACGGGCCCGGCCGCCGGCGTGCGCGAGCGCCTGCGCGCCATCGCCAACGCGGTGCAGAACGGCAGCGAGATTCATCGCGAACTGGCCGAGGCGCGCTGCGCGCGCGGCGCGCAGGTCGCCCGCCAGCTGCGCTTCGGCGAGGACGTGGCCGACGGCATCCAGTCGATCGACGAACACTGGGACGGCAGCGGCCAGCCGCAAGGCCTGGCCGGCACGGAGATCCCGCTGTACGCGCGCCTCGCGTCGCTGGCGCAGGCGATCGACGCGTTCCACGCCCGCCTCGGCCCGCGGGCCGCGCGCGAGGAGATCGCGCGCCGCAGCGGCCGCCTGTTCGACCCGCGCCTGGCCGACGCCTTCGCGCTGCTCGCGCGCGACCCCGCCTTCTGGCGCCAGCTGGCCTGCGACGACCTCGATCAGGTCGTGCTGGAGATGGAGCCGGCGCCGCAGCCGCAGCCGGTGGACGAGGACCATCTCGACGACATCGCCGCGGCGTTCGGCCAGGTCGTCGACGCCAAGAGCCCCTGGACGGCCGGCCACAGCACGCGCGTGGGCCTGATCGCCGAGCAGGTGTCGCGCCAACTGGGGCTGGACGAGCCCGCGCGACGCTGGCTGCGCCGCGCCGCGCTGCTGCACGACATCGGCAAGCTGGGCGTGAGCAACCGCATCCTCGACAAGGCCGGCCCGCTGGACACCGCCGAATGGGCCGCGGTGCAGCGCCACGCGATGCACACCGAGCAGATCCTCGGGCGCATCGGATCGTTCGGCGTGCTCGCGCGCGTGGCCGGCGCGCACCACGAGAAGCTGGACGGCAGCGGCTACCCGCGCGGGCTCGACGCCCGCCACATCCGCGTCGAGACCCGCATCATCACGACCGCCGACATCTTCGACGCCCTCACCACCGACCGCCCCCAGCGCGCGGCGCTGCCCACCGCGCGGGCGCTGCAGCTGATGCGCGACGACATCGGCGGCGCGATAGCCGGCGACTGCTTCGCCGCGCTCGAGCGCTCGCTGGACGCGCTCGGCGAGTTCAGCGCGTTCGGCGGGCTCTGAAGGCGCGCCGAAAAGCGAGTTGCTCCGGCCGGAACGCCGCCGGCGCGCGGGCGTCGCCGGCATCCGCCGAAAGCGAATCGCCGGGACCGGCGGGCGCGGCTACAGTGGCGGCGTCCTCGTCAACACCCGCCGCGACCGCATGACCGCCCTGCTCCGCTCCGCCCTGCTCGCCTGCGCGATCGCCGCCACCGCCGCGCTGTCCGGCTGCGACAGTCTCGGCCCCACGCTCAAGGACAGCGCCTACTCGCTGGAGCGCTCGCGCGCGGGCCTGCAGCGCAAGGAGATCGCGCTGGCTGACGGCACTCGCATCGTCTACCTGGAGGGCGGCGCCGGCGCGCCGCTGGTGCTGGTGCACGGCTTCGGCGCGGACAAGGACAACTTCACCCGCGTCGCGCGCTTCCTCACGCCCCACTACCGCGTGATCGCGCCGGACCTGGTGGGCTTCGGCGAGTCCGCCCACCGCGCCGATGTCGACTACCGCTACGCCGCGCAGGCCGAGCGGCTGCGCGCCTTCGTGCAGGCGCTGGGGCTGTCGCGCATCGATCTCGGCGGCAACTCGATGGGCGGCGGCATCGCGATGAGCTACGCCGCCCGGCATCCGCAGGAAGTGGCGAGCCTGTGGCTGATCGACTGCGCCGGCATCGCCGAGGCGCCGCCCAGCGAGCTCGCCACGATCGTCACCACCACCGGCGAGAACCCGCTGATGATCACGAAGGAAAGCGACTTCCCGGCCTTCCTGAAGTTCGTGATGAGCGACCCGCCGTACATCCCGGGCGCGGTGATGGACGTGATGGCGCGCGAGCGCATCGCCAACCAGGCGCTCGAGCGCCTGGTGTTCCGCCAGATCGCGACCGACTCGGTGAGCGCGGCCGTCAGGGGCCTGGCGACGCCCGCGCTCGTCGTGTGGGGCGACGAGGACCGTGCGCTGTCGGTGGGCACCGTCCCCGTGCTGAAGACGCTGCTGCCGAACGCGCAGGCCGTCGTCATGCCGCATGTCGGCCACGCGCCGATGATCGAGCGGCCGCGGCAGTCCGCCGAGGACTACCTGCGCTTTCGCGCCGGCCTGCCCGCAACGGACTGAACGG
>DASQCX010000026.1:0-6088 GCA_035634455.1 Burkholderiaceae bacterium | reverse complement strand
AAGGCCGACGGCAACCTGGCGGCCGTGCTGTCCGACCCCAAGGTGTGGCTGCTCGCGTTCGTCTACTTCGCGGTCGTGTCGGGGTTGTACGGCGTGTCGTTCTGGCTGCCCACCATCATCAAGGCGATGGGCGTCGCCGATCCGCTGCGCGTGGGCTTCGTCAGCATGATCCCGTGGGCGTTCGGCATCATCGCCATGATCCTGGTCGCGCACAGCGCCGACGCCCGCCGCGAGTACCGCTGGCACACCGCCGCCTGCTGCGCGGTCGGCGCCGCGGGCCTGCTGGTCAGCGTCGCCTTCCACGCCGACGTGACGCTGGCGATGGCCGGCCTGACGATCTGCACGATGGGCATCATGTCCGCGCTGCCGATCTTCTGGAGCAACCCGACCGCCCTCCTCGGCGGCGCGGCCGCGGCGGTAGGCATCGCGTTCATCAACTCGGTGGGCAACCTCGCGGGCTTCGCGATCCCGTGGATCATCGGCCTGATCAAGGACGCCACGCACTCCACCGACAACGGCCTGCACCTGCTGGCGGTGCTGATGGTGCTGGGTGCGGCGGCGATCGTGGCGCTGAAGAAGCCGGCCTCGCACTGAAGGACGGGACGCCGCCGGAGTCAGCCCCGCTGCACGCGCTGCACCTGCGGCGCGCGCGGCGCGAACGCCGCCACCAGCCGCGCCATCACGGCCTCGGCGCGCGCCGAGTTGTCGGCGCCGACGTTGCACACGTAGACGTCGGCCGTGACGCTGCCCAGCTCGGGCCACGTGTGCACCGCCAGGTGCGACTCCACCAGCAGCACGACGCCGGTGACGCCCTGGGCCTGCCCGTCCGGCCCCGTGAACGGATGGAACAGGCTGCCGACCGCGCGCAGGCCGGCGCGCTCGACCGCGTCCAGGCACAGCGCGCGCAGCGCGGCCTCGTCGTCCAGCGGGGCGGCGCCGGCGCAGTCGCGCAGGTCGGCGATGAGGTGGAGTCCTTGCATCGTGAAGCGGAAAGTGCGCACCGGGCGTGCGCGCCGCCATGGTAGAGGATCCGCGCGCCATCCCGCCACCGGCGGTGCGGACAACGGCGGCTCGCTAAAATCGGGGCAGTGCAGCACGATCTCAACGCCGACCTCCACAGCCATTCGACCGCCTCGGACGGCACGCTGGACTCGGGCCGGCTCGCGGCGCGGGCCAAGGCCAACGGCGTCGAGCTGTGGGCCCTGACCGACCACGACGAGCTCGCCGGCCTGCCCGCCGCGCGCGCCGCGGCCGCGAGCGCCGGGCTGCCGTTCGTCGACGGCGTCGAGGTCTCCGTGACCTTCGCCGGCACGACGGTGCACATCGTCGGCCTCGGCATCGATCCGTCCAACGACGAGCTCGTGGCCGGCATCGCGGGCGTGCGCGCCGGCCGCGAGGAGCGCGCACGGCAGATGGGCGACGGCCTCGCGAAGGTCGGCATCAAGGGCGCGTACGAAGGCGCGATCCGGCTCGCGCCGAACCCGCACCTGGTCTCGCGCACGCACTTCGGCCGCTTCCTGGTGGCCAGCGGCGTCGCGCCCGACATGCACGCCGTGTTCCGCCGCTACCTCACCGAGGGCAAGCCCGGCTACGTCGAGCACCGCTGGGCGAAGCTGGGCGACGCCGTGCGCTGGATCCGCGCGGCCGGCGGCGTGGCGGTGATCGCGCACCCGGGCCGCTACAAGTTCACGCCCACCGAGGAGTACGCGCTGTTCTCCGAGTTCCAGGCCCACGGCGGCGAGGGCGTCGAGGTCGTGACGGGCAGCCACCACGCGGGCGACATCGCCAAGTACACCGACATGGCGCTGGAGTTCGGCCTGCTCGCCTCGCGCGGCAGCGACTTCCACGACCCGGAGGAAAGCCGCCTCGACCTCGGGCTGAAGCCGAACCCGCAGGCGCTGTCGCTGCGCCTGACGCCGGTGTGGTCGCGCTGGTCTGCAGCGGAGTTGGGCATCGCGCAAGTCGGGTAGACGCTGTCACGACGCGGACGGACCCGCGCCGGCACAATGCACGCATGGCCCAGTTCTTCGACGTCCACCCCGACAACCCGCAGCTGCGGCTGCTGCGCCAGGCCGCGCAGATCCTGCACGAGGGCGGGCTGGCCGCGGTGCCCACCGACTCGAGCTACGCCTTCGTCTGCCACCTGGACGACAAGGACGCCGTCGAGAAGCTGCGCCGCGTGCGCGGCGTCGACGACAAGCACCACCTGACGCTGCTGTGCCGCGACCTGTCGGAGCTCGCGAACTACGCGCGGGTCGACAACCGCCAGTACCGGATGCTGAAGAACGCGACGCCGGGGCCGTTCACGTTCATCCTGGACGCGACCAAGGAGGTGCCGCGCCGGGTGTCGCACCCGTCGCGCCGCACCATCGGCCTGCGCGTGCCCGACCACAAGGTACTGCAGTGCCTGCTGGAGGAGCTGGGCCAGCCGCTGCTGGCCACCACGCTGATCCCGCCGGGCGAGGCCGAGCCGCTGAACGACAGCGACGAGATCCGCCGGCGCTTCGAGAAGAGCCTGCAGGCCATCGTCTGCGCGGGCGCCTGCCCGATGGAGCCGACGACCGTCGTCGACTTGAGCGGCGACGAGCCGGTGCTGGTGCGCGAGGGCCGGGGCGACCCGACCCTGCTCGGTCTCGTGACCTCATGAGCGTGGCGACGACGCTTACCGATAGCTGAGCACGGTGGCCAGCCCTTCGTGATTCTGACTGGAGCCTCCCTCTCGGAGGGGGCTCGGGGGAGCCGTGCATGCGACCAGCGGCTAGGAGACTGCGCGGCTTCTGTCGCGCAGTCTCCTAGACCGCCGCCTTCACGACGATCTCGACCTTCCATTCCGGCTTGGCGAGCTTGGCCTCGACGGTGGCGCGCGGCGGCGTGGCGCCGCCGGCGACCCAGGCGTCCCAGGCGGCGTTCATCGCGGCGAAGTCGGTGACGTCGGCCAGGAAGATCTGCGCCATCAGGATGCGCGACTTGTCGGTGCCGGCGCGCGCCAGCAGGGCGTCGATCTGCGCCAGCACGTTGGCCGTCTGGCCCTGGGCGTCGAGGCTGGCGTCGGCGGCCACCTGGCCGGCGAGGTAGGCGACGCCGTTGTGCACGGCCATCTCGGACATGCGGGCGCCGACGTCGAATCGCTTGATTTCGCTCATGAGAAAACTTTCGGGGGTGAGGTGTCAGGTGCCGGAGTCGGCAGGCTTGCTCGCCTTGCTGCCCAGCTTGGATTCCGTCCCGTTCAACAGCTTGGTGATGTTGGAGCGGTGACGCAAGATCAGCAGCACGCTCATGACGGCCACCGCGCCGACGACTTGTGAGTCGTCGTGCATGAAATGGAAGAAGACCGGCGCCAGCACCGCCGTCACCAGCGCGGCGAGCGACGAATAGCGCGTGAGGATCGCGATCGCGAGCCACGCGCCCAGGCACGCCAGGCCCACCATCCAGTTCAGCGCCAGCAGCACGCCGGCGGCCGTGGCCACGCCCTTGCCGCCCTGGAAGCGGAAGAAGACCGGGTACAGGTGGCCGAGGAAGGACGCCAGGCCCGCGAGCGCCACGATGCCGTCGCCGTAGCCCAGGCGATCGGCGAGGAAGCGCGCGACCAGCACCGCCGCCACGCCCTTGAGCGCGTCCAGCAGCAGCGTGAAGACGGCCGCCAGCTTGTTGCCGCTGCGCAGCACGTTGGTGGCGCCGGGGTTGCCCGATCCGTACGAACGCGGGTCGTCCAGGCGCATCGCCTTCGAGACGATCACCGCGAAGCTCAGCGACCCGAGCAGGTACGCCAGCACCACCACACACACCGACCAGAACATCGCCACCGACGGCACCTTCGTTGGATTCGAAGTCGGCGATTTTAGACGGCGCCGCAGGCGCTTCAGGCGGCCCCGAGCGCCCTGACCTGCTCCACCAGCGCCAGCGGCTTCTGCACCCAGCCGCGGCGGAAGGCCAGGAACTCGTCGAGCGGGCAGGCCGGCGAGACCAGCCAGCCCTGGACCTCGTCGCAGCCCACGGCCGTCACGGCGCTGAGCTGCGCAGGCGACTCGACGCCCTCGGCCACGGTGCGCATGTTCAGTGTCACGGCCAGCTGCGCGATCATCTGCACGATGGCGCGGGTGTCGATCGAGGTCATCAGCTCGTTGACGAAGGCGCGGTCGATCTTGAGCGTGTCGAACGGGAAGCGGCGCAGGTAGGCGAGCGACGAGTAGCCGGTGCCGAAGTCGTCGAGCGCGACGCGCACGCCCAGCGCGCGCAGCGCGTGCAGGCGCTGCAGCGCGCCGTCGACGTCGTCGATGAACACCGACTCGGTGATCTCGAGCTCGAGCCGGAACGGTTCGAGCCCGCTCGCCTGCAGCGCGTCGCGCACGCAGGCGATGAACGCGTCGTCGTGCAGCTGCGCCGGCGACACGTTGACCGAGACCACCAGCCCCGGCAGCGCGCTGGCCGCGACGGCGCAGGCCTCGCGCAGCACCCACATGCCGATCTCGCGGATCACGCCGGAGCGCTCGGCGATCGGCACGAACTCGATCGGCGCGACGCTGCCCAGCTGCGGATGGCGCCAGCGCAGCAGCACCTCGGCGCCGACCAGCCGCGAGGATTCGATGTCGACCTTGGGCTGCCAGTGCAGCGCCAGTTCGCCGCGCTGGATCGCCTGGCGCAGCTCCTGCTCGATCGTCACGCTGCGCCGGTTGCGGTCGCCGAGGTCGGACGAGTAGGTCTCGTGGCGGCCGCGGCCGGCCTTCTTGGCGGCGTACAGCGCGATGTCGGCGTGCACCAGCAGGTCGTCGGCGCTGACGATGGCCTCGCCCGCGCGCGCGGGCCGCGCGACGCCGATGCTGGCCGACGCGCGCATCGCCCGGCCGCCGATGTCCGCCGGCTCCTCCAGCACCTCGATCAGGCGGCGCGACAGCGCGTCGACGTCGAGGTCGCCGGCGGCGTCGTCGAGCACCAGCAGCGCGAACTCGTCGCCGCCCAGGCGCGCGACCAGGTCGGCCGGACGGCGGCAGGCCAGCAGGCGCGCGGCCACGTTCTGCAGCAGTTCGTCGCCGGCGGCGTGGCCGAGGGTGTCGTTGACCAGCTTGAAGTGGTCGAGATCCAGCGCCAGCAGCGCGACCAGCCGGCCCTGCGCGATCGCGGCGCGCAGCGCGCCGTGCAGCGTGAAGCGGTTGGCCAGGCCGGTCAGCGAATCGGTGTGCGCGAGGTGCTGCAGGCGCTCCTGCGCGTTCACCTGCTCGGTGACGTCGGCGATCACGCCGCGCCAGCCGACGATGCGCGCCTCGTCGTCGTCCAGCGGCTTGCCGTTGATGGCCCAGTGCCGCGCGCCGCGCGCCGGCCCGGCGGACAGCCGCAGCTCCTTGAACGGCCGCTCGGCGTCGAGCGCGGCGCGCAGGGGCGCGACGTCGGCGCCGATGCGCGCCAGCAGCTCCAGGAACGGGCGGTCGCGCAGCAGCGCCTCGTCCAGCCCGAGCAGCGTCGCCAGGCGCGGCGAGTGGTGCGCGACGCGGCCGTCCAGGCCCGTCTCCCACAGCGCCTCGGACGCGTTCTGCTCGAAGTCGTGCAGCAGCACGGCCATCACGCGCTCCTGGCGCCGCGCCTCGGCCTGCGACTTCAGCAGCGCCGTGGCCTTGCGCGACATCGCGAGCACGCCGAGCAGGACGACCAGCGCGTAGATGACCTGCAGGCAGCCGACGGCCACGAAGATGCGGTCGCCGGTGAGCCAACACGCGATCACGCCCGCGGACGCGAAGATCACCACGAACCCGGTCGCCGCCACCGGCAGCGGGCTCAGCACGAACGCGCCGGCGGCCAGCATGCCGGTCAGCAGCGCCACCACCAGCAACTGCTGCTGCGGCAGCGCGTGCGCGAACCAGAGCACCGGCAGCACGGCCCAGACCAGCGCCGGCAGGTTGGCGTGGAGGTTGGCGTGGCGGATCGCGGCCGGCGTGGCCATGGTGCGCACCCGGTGGCGCCCGCGCCACCAGCCGAACAGCGCCAGCAGGCACAGCGCGTACAGCGCCGCCAGCCAGACCAGCATCCCGGCGGGCAGGTTGTCGCGGTACGCCCAGACCACCAGCGCGCCGTTGCCGAAGTTGGCGGCCATCGTGTA
>DASQCX010000025.1:0-2345 GCA_035634455.1 Burkholderiaceae bacterium | reverse complement strand
GCCGCCGGCGACGACGCGCTCGTCGAGTTCGCCGCGGCGCGGATCGCGGCGCTCAACGAAAAGTACGCCGCCGGCGCCGATACGGACACCTTTTTCCTCTTCCATCGCCCACGGCGCTGGAACGCGCGCGAGCGCGTCTGGATGGGCGTCGAGCGCAAGCGCGGCAAGCTCGGCGACCTCAACGCACTGCTGCGCGGCGAAGAACCGCCGCAAGGCGGCGAACGCTTCTCGCGCATCGTCGGCAGGACCGACGCGCTGCAGTCGGTGCGCTACGTCATCACCCTCGACAGCGACACCCAACTGCCGCGCGACGCCGCCGCCAAGATCATCGCGACGATGGCGCATCCGCTGCACCGGCCGCGCTTCGGCAAGGGCGTGCAGAAGGACATCGTCGTCGACGGCTACGGCATCCTGCAGCCGCGCGTGGGCCTCAGCCTGCCGAGCACGAACCGCTCCGGCTATGCGCGCCTCTATGGCGGCGAGCCCGGCATCGACCCGTACACGCGTGCCGTCTCCGACGTCTACCAGGACCTCTTCGGCGAGGGCTCGTTCATCGGCAAGGGCATCTACGACGTCGACGCCTTCGAGCGCTCGCTGCACGACCGGCTGCCCGAGAACCGCATCCTCAGCCACGACCTCATCGAAGGCTGCCACGCTCGCTCGGGCCTGCTCAGCGATGTCCAGCTGCTCGAGGAGTCGCCGACGCGCTACAGCGTCGACGTCGCGCGCCGGCACCGCTGGGTGCGCGGCGACTGGCAGCTGCTCGGGTGGCTGCGCCGGCGCGTCCGCACGCTGCCCGGCGCGCCGCGCAATCCCCTCTCGATGCTGTCGCGCGCGAAGATCCTCGACAACCTGCGCCGCAGCCTCGCTCCGCCAGCGATGGTCGCGACGCTCGTCGCGTCATGGGCGCTGCTGCCGCCGTCGCCGGCATGGCTGTTCGTCGTCGTCGCGATCATCGGCGCGGTGCCGCTGGCCGCGCTCGTCGCGGGCATGCTGCTGAAGCCGCTCGAGCCTGCGGGCAGCGGCGAGCAAGCGGCAGCGACGCCGGCGACGCGACAGGTCGAAAACCTGCTGGTGCAGGCGACGCAGTCGCTCGCGTGCCTGCCGCACGAGGCCGCGTACAGCCTCGACGCGATCGGACGCACGCTCTGGCGCGTCGCGATCTCGCGGCGCAGGCTGCTCGAATGGCGGCCGTCGGCCGACGTCCGGGTGGTGGCGCCGCCAGGCACCGTCGCCGACCTGCTGCACAGCGTGCGCACGATGGCGATCGGCCCGGTGCTCGCGATCGCGATCGGCGTCGCGCTGGCGCTGCGCAGGCCCGAGGTGCTGACGGTCGCGCTGCCGGTGCTGCTGCTCTGGCTCGGGTCGCCGCTTCTCGTCTGGTGGATCGACCGCCCGATCGTCGATCGGCTGCACGCGCTCGACGACGAGCAGACGGTGTTCCTGCGCCGCCTCGCGCGCCGCACCTGGGCGTTCTTCGACGCGCACGTCGGCGCGGCCGACAACCACCTGCCGCCCGACAACATGCAGGAGCACCCGGTCGCCCGCGTCGCGCACCGGACGTCGCCAACCAACATCGGCTTCGCGCTGCTGTCGGCGCTCGCGGCGCGCGAGTTCGGCTACCTGACGACCAGGCGCCTGCTCGCTCGCGTCGAAGCGACGATGGCGACGATGCAGGGCATGGAGCGGCACCGCGGCCACTTCTACAACTGGTACGACACGCAGACGCTGCAGCCGCTCCGGCCCCGCTACATCTCGACGGTCGACAGCGGCAACCTCGCCGGCCAGCTGCTGACGCTGCGCGCCGGGCTGCTCGCGCTCGTCGACGCGCCGCTGCTCGCGCCGACCTGGCTCGAAGGCCTCCACGACACGCTCGGTGTGCTGCGCGAATCGCTCGAATCGCGCCTCGACGTCGCGGAGCGGCGCAGCATCGCCGCCGCGCTCGCGGCGCTCGACGAGGCCGTCGCGCGGCTGCGCGCGCTGCCGCCGCAGACAATCGCGCAGTGGCGCAAGTCGCTCGCCGCGCTTCACCGTTCGGCGAAGGAGCTGCACGAGGCGATCTCGGCGGGCGCGACGGCGCCGACGCCGGTCGTCGCCGCCGACGCGGTCGCCGCCCACGAGAGCGCCGAGGCGGTCGCGTTGCCCGTCGAGCACGACGACGACGACGACGCGCGCCACTGGGCCGACGCGCTGCTGCGCGACATCGGCGACGCCCTCGCCGAGATCGAGGAGCTGATTCCCGAGGGCAGCGAGCTCGGGGGCGCGCCGCTGCCGACGCTGCGCACGCTCGCCGGCCGCGAGAGCGCGGGCGCCGGCGCGGCGGCGGCGACGAAGGCGCTGACGAC
>DASQCX010000024.1:0-4441 GCA_035634455.1 Burkholderiaceae bacterium | reverse complement strand
ATGGGCTCGTTCCAGATCGTCGGCGCCTCGCCGGAGATCCTGGTGCGCCACGAGCACGTGGCCGACGGCGAGAAGGTGACGATCCGGCCCCTCGCGGGCACGCGCCCGCGCGGCGCGTCGCCCGAGGCCGATGTCGAGACCGAGAAGGAGCTGCTGGCCGACCCGAAGGAGCGCGCCGAGCACCTGATGCTGATCGACCTGGCGCGCAACGACATCGGCCGCATCGCCCGCACGGGCAGCGTCAAGGTGACCGACGCCTTCGTCGTCGAGCGCTACTCGCACGTGATGCACATCGTCAGCAACGTCGAGGGCCTGCTCAAGCCGGGCATGACCAACATGGATGTCTTGCGCGCCACCTTCCCGGCCGGCACGCTCACGGGCGCGCCCAAGATCCGGGCGATGGAGATCATCGACGAGCTCGAGCCGGTCAAGCGCGGCATCTACGGCGGCGCCTGCGGCTACCTGAGCTTCGCGGGCGACATGGACGTGGCGATCGCGATTCGCACCGGGATCGTGCAAAACAACACGCTCTACGTGCAGGCGGCGGCCGGCGTCGTGGCAGATTCGGTCCCCGAGATGGAATGGCGCGAGACCGAGGCCAAGGCGCGTGCGCTGCTGCGCGCGGCCGAGCTGGTCGAGGAAGGGTTCTGACCCGCGCCGGCCTCTTGCCAGCGCGCCTGGAAAGCGCATAGTTCATCATGGGAGCCCGGAGCCGCGAGGCGCCGGACGTCCGTCGAGGAGTTCGCCATGCCGACATTCCGAATGTCCCTGTGCCGCCTGGCGCTGGCCGTCGCGCCGCTGTTGCTGGCCGGCTGCGCCGACGCGCCGCAGACGGTTGCGGCGACGCCGGACCTGTTCGACGACGCGCGCTTCGCGGCGCCCTCCGAGCCGATCGATCCGGCCGACGTCTTCCGGCTCACGCCCGCGATGAAGGCCTATCTCGACGACGTCATCGAGCCGCTGGCGCACTCGCGCGGCCTGCGCGACGCGCTCACCGAGGCGCTCTACACGCGCAACAAGCTCCAGCTCGAATACGACTCCAGCAGCACGCGCACCGCGGCCGAAGCCTTCGAGGCCCGCCAGGGCAACTGCCTGTCGCTGGTGATCATGACCGGCGCGTTCGCCAACGCGATGAACCTGAAGGTCACGTTCCAGCAGGTCTCCACCGACGAGATGTGGAGCCGCTCCGGCGACATGTACTTCATGAGCGGGCACGTGAACCTGACGCTCGAGAAGCGCCAGAAGGACTTCCTGGCCGGCATGTTCGACCGCAACGGCCTCTACACGATCGACTTCATGCCGGGCGACAACGACGGCTGGCACGTGAAGCCGATCTCGCAGCAGACCGTGCTGGCCATGTTCATGAACAACCGCGCGGCCGAGGCGATGGTGCGCGGCCAGCTCGACGACGCCTACTGGCGCGCGCGCCAGGCGATCAAGCTCGACCCGCGCTTCCGCAGCGCCTACAACACGCTGGCCGTGGTCTACATGCGGCACGGCGACCCCGCGCGCGCCGAGCAGGTGCTGCGCCGCCTGCTCGACAGCGAGCCCGACAACCCGCGCGTCCTCGCCAACTACGCCGAGGCGCTGCGCGAGCTGGGCCGCACCGACGAGGCGCAGGCCGTGCGCGCGCGCCTGGCCGTCCTCGAGCCGGTGCCGCCGTTCTACTGGTTCGTGCAGGGCCAGGTGGCGCTGCACAAGGGCGACTTCCTGAAGGCGCGCGAGATGTTCCTCAAGGAGATCGCGCGCGATCCCGACTACCACGAGTTCCACTACGCGCTCGCGGTGGCCGACTTCGGCCTGAACCGCGTCGACGAGGCGCGCGCCGAACTGGCGCGGGCGATGTCCGACGCCGTCAAGCGCAGCGACCACGACCTCTACGCCGCCAAGCTCGACAGGCTCAAGGCCTGGCATCCGGCCAATCCGCCGGCCTCGCTGGTGCAGTGACTCAGCGGTCGCCGTTCCCGCGCACCAGCTCCAGCCGCACCTCCAGCGCGTGGACGCGCGCGTCCGACTGCGCGATCAGCAGGCGTTCGCGGATCTGCGCCGACTCGCGGTAGCTGTCGAGCGCGGCGCGCCAGTGTTGGCGTTCCTCGTTGAGCAGGCTGTTCTCCAGGTGCGCCTCGGACAGTTCCTTGAGCAGCGCGCTCTCCGCCAGCAGTTCCAGCGCGAGCCCGATGTGGGCCTGCGCGCGCCGGTACTGGCCGGCCAGGCGCTCGATGCGGCCCAGGCGCAGCTCGAGGATGCCGCGGTCGGGGCCGGCCTTGGCGGCGTCGGCGGACTTCACGCCGACCTGCAGCGCCTCGCGCGCCTTCTCGTACTGGCCGAGCGCGATGTAGGCGTCGGCGATGTCCTCGCTGCCCTTGGCCACCGAATAGTGCTGGCCGGCGGCCACCAGGCGCTCGACCATCGCCGAGGCGGCGGCCAGCAGCTCGGTCAGCTCGGGCGTCTCGGTGCCGCGGCAACCGGCCACCGCCAGGATCAGGCGCTGCACCAGCAGGTTCATCTTCACGGCGGCGTGCAGGTACGGATCGTCGAACTCGGCGAGCAGGCCGTCGGCCAGCAGCGAATGCTTGACGGCCTGATCCATGTCGCCGAGCGCATGGAAGGTGCTGCCGCAGTTGACCCAGAACAGGCAGCGGTCGCGCGGGCTCTGCACCTGCGGCAGCAGCCGCTTGGCGCGTTCCAGCAGCTCCAGTGCGCCGCCGGCGTCGCCCGTGCGCGCGAGCGCCGACGCGAGCACCGTCAGCCCGCGCAGCAGCCGGGTGCCGGCCGGCAGCTTGGCGATGGCGCGGTAGCCGGCGATCACCGCCTCCTTGGCGCGGCCCGCGTTGAGGTGGCTCAGCGACAGCACGAAGTCGCACCAGCCGACGCTGCCGGGATCGCCGCCGGCCGCCAGCGACGGCCGCAGCGCGTTGCAGATCTCGATGGCCTCGTCGATGCGGCCCGAGCGCGAGCAGATCTCGGCCTGGTCGAGCTGCTCCTCGATCGACGACGGTCGCGGCGGCGCGGCCTGGGCGTCGTCCGCCGCGCGGCGGCGGCCCCGGCGTGGCGCGGCGGCGGGCTTGGCGGCGGGGGAGTCGTCTTTCAGGAGCATCGCGCCATCGTAGCGAGGGCGCGCGCGTGCGGCGATCCGGACAGACCGCAATCGCCACCGAAGTCACGCTTGCAGCGGGAAGAAGGCCTGCGCGCCGCTTTTGCGCGCGACACGCTTAGAATGGCCCGGACATGAAGCAGCTCTCGACCATCTTCCATACCGGGCATTGGCGCTGGTGAAGATCACGGCCCGGGTCGCGCCGCCTCCGGCGTGCGCCCCGTTGACCTTGCCGCGGGCTCCCGCGGCCGACGAGAGACCCCCGATCGACCGTTCCGCGCCCTGCGGAGTCCGCGAGTCGATCCCAGCCCAGACACAGGAACGCTCATGCTTCTGATGATCGACAACTACGATTCCTTCACGTTCAACCTCGTGCAGTACTTCGGCGAGCTCGGGCAGGACGTGCGGGTGGTGCGCAACGACGAGATCGGCGTCGAGGAGATTGGCGCGCTCAAGCCCGATCACCTCGTGCTGTCGCCCGGCCCCTGTTCGCCCGCCGAGGCCGGCGTGTGCGTGCCGGCGATCCGCGAATACCTCGGCAAGCTGCCGATCCTGGGCGTGTGCCTGGGCCACCAGAGCATCGGCGCGGCGCTCGGCGGCCGCATCGTGCGCGCCCAGCGCCAGATGCACGGCAAGGCCAGCACGCTGACCACCGACGGCGAAGGCGTCTACAAGGACCTGCCGCGCGAGTTCAGCGTGATCCGCTACCACTCGCTGGTCATCGAGCAGGAGACCTGCCCAGGCGAGCTGATCGTCACCTCGCGCTCGGAGGACGGCGAGATCATGGGCGTGCGCCATCGCGACCTGGTCGGCACGAAGACGCCGCTGGAAGGCGTGCAGTTCCATCCGGAGTCGATCCTGTCGGAGCACGGCCACGCGATGCTGCGCAACTTCCTCAACCTGAGCACCGTGCAATGACCGGCGTCGTCGACCTCCGCAGCGACACCGTCACCCGCCCGACGCCGGGCATGCGCGACGCGATGTTCGCCGCACCGCTCGGCGACGACGTCTTCGGCGACGACCCCAGCGTCAACGCGCTGCAGGAGCGCATCGCCGCGCTGCTGGGCAAGGAGGCTGCGCTGTTCATGCCCACCGGCACGCAGAGCAACCTCGCGGCGCTGATGAGCCACTGCCAGCGCGGCGACGAGTACCTGGTCGGCCAGATGGCCCACACCTACCGCTGGGAAGGCGGCGGCGCCGCGGTGCTGGGCAGCATCCAGCCGCAGCCGATCGCGCACCAGCCGGACGGCGCGCTGGCGCTGGCCGACATCGAGGCCGCGATCAAGCCAGACGACGCGCACTTTGCCCGCACGCGGTTGCTGTGCCTGGAGAACACCTTCGGCGGGC
>DASQCX010000023.1:0-4037 GCA_035634455.1 Burkholderiaceae bacterium | reverse complement strand
TGCAGGCAGACCTGCAGCGGCGGCAGTTCGGGCGGGCGCAGGTCGGACAGGCGTTGCGCCAGCTTCATCCGGTCGACGGCGTGCACCCAGTCGAATTGGGTGGCGACCTCGCGCGCCTTGTTGCTTTGCAGCGGGCCGATCAGGTGCCAGCGCAGCGTGCCGCGCAGGTCGGCCAGCTCGTCGATCTTGGCGAGCGCCTCCTGCACGTAGTTCTCGCCGAAATCGCGCTGGCCGGCGGCGAACGCCTCGCGCACGGAAACACCCGGACACGTCTTGCTCACCGCCAACAGGCTCACGCCGGTCGGAAGGCGGTCAAATGCCCGGCAGGCGGCTTCAATTCGGCCCCGGACTTGTAGTATGTTCTCTGCAATGCTGGCCATTCGGGCCGGAGCATAAGCCCTTGCCGGGTCACGGTACACATGGACATCACCCAACTGCTCGCGTTTTCGGTCAAGAACAAGGCATCCGACCTGCACCTGTCCGCAGGCCTGCCGCCCATGATCCGCGTGCATGGCGACGTTCGCCGCATCAACATCGACCCGATGTCGCACAAGCAGGTCCACGGCCTGGTGTACGACATCATGAACGACACCCAGCGCAAGCACTACGAGGACACGCTGGAGTGCGACTTCTCGTTCGAGATCCAGGGCCTCGCGCGCTTTCGCGTCAACGCCTTCAACCAGAACCGCGGCGCCGGCGCCGTGTTCCGGACGATCCCGTCCAAGATCCTGACGCTGGAGCAGCTGAACTGCCCCAAGGTGTTCGCGGAGCTGTCGATGAAGCCGCGCGGCCTGGTGCTGGTGACCGGCCCGACGGGCTCGGGCAAGTCGACGACGCTGGCCGCCATGGTCGACCACCTCAACGACAACAGCTACGGCCACGTGCTGACCATCGAGGATCCGATCGAGTTCGTGCACGAGTCCAAGAAGTGCCTGATCAACCAGCGCGAGGTCGGCCCGCAGACGCTGAGCTTCTCCAACGCCCTGCGCTCCGCGCTGCGCGAGGACCCGGACGCGATCCTGGTGGGCGAGATGCGCGACCTGGAGACCATCCGCCTCGCGCTGACCGCCGCCGAGACGGGCCACCTGGTGTTCGGCACGCTGCACACGTCGAGCGCCGCCAAGACCATCGACCGCGTGGTCGACGTGTTCCCCGCGGCCGAGAAGGACATGGTGCGCGCGATGCTGTCGGAGTCGCTGGTGGCCGTCATCTCGCAGACGCTGTGCAAGACCAAGGACGGCGCCGGCCGCGTGGCCGCGCACGAGGTCATGCTGGGCACGGCGGCCATCCGCAACCTGATCCGCGAGAACAAGATCGCGCAGATGTACTCGTCGATCCAGACCGGCAACGCCGCGGGCATGCAGACGCTCGACCAGTCCCTGGCCGAGCTCGTCCGGCGCAACGTCATCGCGCCGGCGGAAGCCCGCCAGAAGGCCAAGTTCCCGGAAAACTTCCCGGGCTGATCCCCCATTTCCCGCATTCCGCACGCCGCGTCCGTGAAAAACCTCTTCGCCCGGTTTCGCCGCAGTCCCGAGCCCCCGGCTTCCACGCCGCGGGAGGAATCGTCCAGCTACTTCGCGACGCAGTTCCAGGAGGGCCACCAGGACACGCAGCTGATGGTCAGCTGGGACACGCGCAGCATCGACCTGCACACCAAGCCCTACGAGCCGGCGCTCGGCACGCTGGCGCTGGTCAAGCTGTTCGGCCAGGATCCGCAGCTGTCGCAGCTGGGGCCGGAGGCGCTGTCGGTGTTCGGCAACTACCTCGAGTACGTGCAGGTGGAGGCCGGCCGCCAGGTGATCGGCCAGGACGAGCAGGGCGACTTCCTGCTGATCGTGCTGGACGGCACCGTGGCCGTCGAACGCGTGCAGCCCTGGGGCGCGAAGGCGCGCCTGGGCGAGTCGCGCGCGGGCGACGTGCTGGGCGAGATGTCGCTGCTGGACGCCGGCGCCCGCTTCTCGGCCTGCACCACGCTCACGCCGGCCAAGTTCGCCGTGCTCGGCGCTGCCGCGCTCGACCGCATGATGCTGCACGAGCCGCGGCTGGCCGCCGCGATGCTGGCGTGGCTGGCGCGCCGGCTGTCGCTGCGGCTGCGCCAGGTCAGCGCCCGGCTGTCGGCGCTGCTGACCCGCGAATAGCGGCCATTCCGCACGCTATCCGCCGCCGCCAGGCCGCTGCCTGCGCGGCCGGTTGCCATTGAACACCCCCGATGCGGGCCGATGCTGGCAAGATCGCGGGTGTAGTCACGAAGAGGTTGCGAAGCCATGGAAAGAGAACAAGCATCGAAGTTCGTCAACGACCTGCTGCGCCTGATGGTCACGCGCAACGGCTCCGACCTGTTCCTGACCGCGGACTTCCCGCCGGCGATCAAGGTCGACGGCAAGGTCACCAAGGTGTCGCCGCAGCCGCTCACCGGCGCGCACACGATGGCGCTGGCACGCGCGATCATGAACGACAAGCAGGCGTCCGACTTCGAGCGCACCAAGGAGTGCAACTTCGCGATCTCGCCGGCCGGCGTCGGCCGTTTCCGCGTCAACGCCTTCCTGCAGCAGGGCCAGGTCGGCCTGGTGCTGCGGACGATCCCGGCGCAGATCCCCACCATCGACAGCCTGGGCCTGCCGCGCGTGCTCAAGGACGTCGCGCTGACCAAGCGCGGCCTGATCATCATGGTGGGCGCCACCGGCTCCGGCAAGACGACCTCGCAGGCCGCGATGATCGACTGGCGCAACGAGAACAGCTACGGCCACATCATCACGGTCGAGGATCCGGTCGAGTTCGTGCATCCGCACAAGAACTGCATCGTCACCCAGCGCGAGGTCGGCATCGACACCGACAGCTGGGAGCTGGCGCTGAAGAACGCGCTGCGCCAGGCGCCCGACGTCATCCTGATGGGCGAGATCCGCGACCGCGAGACGATGGACCTGGCCATCGCCTTCGCCGAGACCGGCCACTTGTGCATGGCCACTCTGCACGCGAACAGCTCCAACCAGGCGCTGGACCGCATGATCAACTTCTTCCCGGAAGAGCGCCGCACCCAGCTGCTGATGGACCTGTCGCTCAACATGAAGGCGCTGATCTCGCAGCGCCTGCTGCCGCGCCAGGAAGGCAAGGGCCGCGTCGCGGCGGTCGAGATCCTGCTGAACACGCCGCTGGTGGCCGACCTGATCTTCCAGGGCAAGGTCGGCGACCTGAAGGACCTGATGAAGCGCTCGCGCGAGCTGGGCATGCAGACCTTCGACCAGGCGCTGTTCGACATGTACGAGGCCAACCTCATCACCTACGAGGACGCGCTGCGCAACGCCGACTCCGTCAACGACCTGCGCCTGCAGATCAAGCTCGAGAGCGAACGCTCGCGGTCGACCGACTTGTCCGCCGGCACCGAGCACATGACGTTCGGCTAGAAGAAGCGACGACACGATGACCAGGCAATACGAAGCCACGCCGCCCCGCAAGGTGGCCTTCCTCGGACTGGGCGTGATGGGCGGCCCGATGGCCGGCCATCTGGCCGCGGCGGGACACCAGGTGACCGTCTACAACCGCACCGCCGCCAAGGCGCAGGCCTGGGTCGACAAGCATGGCGGGAAGGCGACGGCCACGCCGCGCGCCGCGGCCGAGGGCGCCGAGATCGTGTTCGCCTGCGTGGGCAACGACGCCGACCTGCGCTCCGTGGTGACCGGCGACGACGGCGCCTTCGCCGGCATGGCACGCGGCGCGATCTTCGTCGACCACACCACCGCGTCGGCCGACGTCGCGCGCGAGCTGCACGCGCTCGCGAAGACGCGCGGCCTGCACTTCGTCGACGCGCCGGTCTCCGGCGGCGAGGCGGGTGCCGTCAACGGCCTGCTCACCGTGATGTGCGGCGGCGACGCCGGGCCCTTCGACGCGATGAAGCCGGTGGCGATGGCGTTCGCCAAGGCGGTCACGCTGCTGGGCGAGAGCGGCGCGGGTCAGCTCGCCAAGATGGTCAACCAGATCTGCATCGCCGGCGTCGTGCAGGGCCTGTCGGAGGCCATCGCCTTCGGCCAGCGTGCGGGGCT
>DASQCX010000022.1:0-9292 GCA_035634455.1 Burkholderiaceae bacterium | reverse complement strand
CAGCTTGGCCTGCGGCCCTTGCGATCGATTCGGCAAGCGCCGTGCCGGAGCGCGGCACGGCCGAGCAGCCGCGCGAGGCGGTCGACCGCGCGGCCGCGCCCGTAGACTGCCTGGCAGCGCGCGGCGCCATCGGGGCGCCATGCACCTGCCACCCGCCGACGGAGTCCCGCCTTGTCCCAGCCGCCCTCGCCGCCGCCCGCGCCCGCCGCGCCCCTGAACGTGCTCGCGCTGTGCGGCAGCCTGCGCAAGGCCTCGATCAACATGGCGCTGCTGCGCGCCGCGGCGCGCCTGGCCCGGCCCGCGGCCGACATCGAGATCGCCGACTGGCTGGGCCGCCTGCCGCTGTTCAATCCGGATCTCGAGACGGCCGACGATGGCGAGCTGCCGCGCGCGGTGCAGGCGCTGCACCTGGCCGTCGCCGCGGCCGACGCGATCGTGATCGCGAGCCCGGAGTACGCGCACGGCGTCAGCGGCACGATCAAGAACGCGCTCGACTGGCTCGTGAGCTTCCCGCCCTTCATCCACAAGCCGGTGGCCGTGATCAACGCGTCGCCGCGCGCGCACCACGCGGACGACGCGCTGCGCGAGACGCTGCGGACGATGTCCGCCGGCCTCGTCGGCGCGCAATCCTTCACGGTCGCGTTGCTGGGCGCGCACATGGACGAGGCCGCGATGATCGCGTCGACGGACGTGGCGGCCGTCGTCGCCGGGACGCTGGCCGCGCTGCGCATCGAGATCGAGCGCCAGCGGGCCGGCGGCGTCCCGGTGTTTCCCCTGTCGGACGGCCGTTGACGGAGTCGGATACTGCGCGCATGGCCATCCCGCATGCACGCTCCGGACAGGTCGTCGACATCCTGTCCCCCGACGACAGCCTGCCGTCGGACCAGTCGTACGCCGTCTTCAAGAGCGACCAGCTGGAGGTCATGCGCCTCATGCTGCCCGCCGGCAAGGCGTTCCCGCCGCACCGCGTGGCCGGCGAGATCACGATGCAGTGCCTGGCGGGGCGCGTCGAGCTCGACGTCGAAGGCGTGCTCCAGGTGCTGCACCCGGGCCAGCTGACCTACCTCGAGGGCGGGGTGGAGCACGGGCTCGTCGCCATCGAGGACGCGATGGTGCTCGTCACCATCGTGCTGTGCCGGCCCTGAGTCCGCCTGCTCTGTTGCAACTGTCTTCTTCTCTTTGTCGCAAGGCGCACGTATAACGCCGATCTCGATTGGACGTTTCGAACCGCAACCCGCGGTCAACCCGGAAGGAGCAGACATGAAGCAATATGGCGCCGAGTTCATCGGCACGTTCTGGTTGGTGCTGGGCGGCTGCGGCAGCGCGGTGCTCGCCGCGGCGTTCCCCGGCGTGGGCATCGGCCTGCTGGGCGTCTCGCTGGCCTTCGGCCTGACCGTGCTGACGATGGCCTTCGCGATCGGCCCGATCTCGGGCTGCCACCTCAACCCGGCGGTGTCCGTGGGCCTGTGGGCCGCGGGCCGCTTCCCGGCGAACAAGCTGCTGCCCTACATCGTGGCGCAGGTGCTGGGCGCGATCGTCGCGGGCGGCGTGCTGTACGTCATCGCCAGCGGCACCGCGGGCTTCGACGTCGCCAAGGGCTTCGCGTCGAACGGCTACGGCGTGCGCTCGCCGGGCGGCTACTCGATGCTGGCCGGCCTGGTGTGCGAGACCGTGATGACGATGTTCTTCCTGATCGTCATCCTCGGCGCGACCGACGTGAAGGCATCCGGCCAGTTCGCGCCGATCGCGATCGGCCTGGCGCTGACGCTGATCCACCTGGTCAGCATCCCCGTCACCAACACCTCGGTGAACCCGGCGCGCAGCACGGGCGTCGCGCTCTACGTCGGCGCGCCGGCGCTGGAGCAGCTGTGGCTGTTCTGGGTGGCCCCCATCGTCGGCGCGTTCATCGGCGCCCACGTGTTCAAGGCGATCCGCGGCAACGACGACTGACGCGTCTGATAACGTCGCGCTCCCGCAAGTCGAGGAGCGCGACGGCATGGCCCGCAACATCGAGATCAAGGCGCGCGTCGCCGACATGGACGCGCTGCGCGCCCGCGCGGCGGCGCTGGCCGACAGCGGGCCGGTCGAGATTCCGCAGGACGACACCTTCTTTTGCTGCTCCAGCGGGCGGCTGAAGCTGCGTGTCTACGCGGACGGGCGTGGCGAGCTGATCGCCTACAGCCGGGCCGACGACGGTGGGCCGAAGGTGTCGGACTACCTGCTGTCGCCGACAGCGTCACCCGATTCGCTGCGCGAGGCGCTGGCCCGCTCGAATGGCGTCGAAGGCCGCGTCGTCAAGCATCGCACGCTGTTCCTCGTTGGTCGCACGCGCGTGCACCTCGATCGTGTGCAGGGGCTGGGGGACTTCATGGAACTCGAGGTCGTTCTGGCTGAAGGTGACTCCGTCGAGGGCGGAGTGATCGAGGCGCACGAATTGATGGCGCGGCTCGGGATTCCGCGGGATGCGTTGGTCGAGGGTGCGTATCACGACCTTTTGCGGGCGCGGGCTGCGTTGCTCGGGGTTGACGGTGGTGGGGAATAAGTCTGGTTTCTGGGCTTGAGGTGTAAGTGCCTGCGGCGCTGGTTTGGCTTTGCTTCGCAAAGCCGGTTCCTTCGGCGGGCCACGATGGTGAGAGCCGGGAGGGCGGGGAAGTCTCCCGCGGCTTAAGCGTCCGTGGTCGATCGCTGGCCCGGCTATCGGCCACTTTTGCGCTCCCACTCCCGATGCGCCGCGGGAGACTTCCCCGCCCTCCCGGCTGCACTGTCGTGGCCTGTTGAGGTTAAAGACTGAGGTGCGATCGCAGAAGCGATCGAGACGTTCCGTTCACGGCATCGCGTGCAGATCGGAATTGGCGGCTCTGTAGCGCGCCGGCAGCCCTGCGGGGCTCAACATTCGCAATGGCTGCTCAAGATTTCGTCGTGGGACCTCAAACCAGTCTCTGGCCGCTGCTCCGCACGAACTCCCATCGTCTTGCTCCAACTGAGCGCGCCGATCGACGGTGAATGCATCGCGCATTCACCGTCGATCGGCGACGGGAAGAGGCGTGCTGCTTCGGTTATTCGTGCGGAGCAGCGCCCAGCGATTGGTTTGAGGTGCCACGACGTAATGCAAGGCCGTTATCGCGAATGTTGAGCCCCGCAGGGCTGCTGGCGCGCTGCAGAGACTACAGACGCGATCAGTCGGCGATGTCGTGCCTGTGCGACCCGATCGCCTTCGCGATCGCACTTCAGTCCTTAATCTCCACCCACCACGACACAGCAGCCGGGAGGGCGGGGAAGTCTCCCGCGGCGCATCGGGAGTGGGAGCGCACAAGCGGCCGGCAGCCGGGCGGATGATCGACCACGGACGCCTAAGCCGCGGGAGACTTCCCCGTCCTCCCGGCCCGCACAGTCGTGGCCCGCCGAAGGAATCGGCTTTGCGAAGCAAAGCCAACCCAGCGCCGCAGGCACCCCCGCCAAGCCCAGCCGACGCCCATGTAGGATGGCACGCCAACCCACCTTGGTTCGCCATGCAGATCCGCCCCTTCGAGGACTCCGACGCACCCGCCATCATCGTCCTCTGGGAGTCAGCCGGCCTCACGCGATCCTGGAACGACCCCCACAAGGACATCGAACGCAAGCGATCGGTGCAACCCGAGTGGTTCCTGGTCGGCACCCAGGACGACACCCTGATGGCCTCGATCATGATCGGCTACGACGGCCACCGCGGCTGGATCAACTACCTCGCCGTCGCCCCCGCGCATCGCAAGAAGGGCCACGCGCGCACACTCATGCGCGAGGCCGAGCGTCTGCTGGAAGCCGTGGGCTGCCCGAAGATCAACCTGCAGATCCGCACCAGCAACGCGCAGGTGATCGAGTTCTACAAGGCCGTCGGCTACGCCCAGGACGACGTCGTGTCCTTCGGCCGCCGCCTCATCCCCGACGAGTGACGCCGCTCATTCGGTCACGCCCTCGATGCGCCGCGCGCGCACCCGCTTTCCCTTGACGTAGCCCGCATTGAGCTTGCCCAGCACCTTGTCCGCGATCGCGCGCTCGACCGCGACGTAGGTCGACATGTCGGTCACGTTGATCTTGCCGATCTGCGCGCCCGGGACGCCCATGTCCTTGGTCAGCGCGCCCAGCACGTCGCCCGGGCGGATCTTCTCCTTGCGGCCGCCCAGGATCTGCAGCGTCACCATGGGCGCGACCAGCGGCCGGTCGTCGCCGGCGTCGAGCTCCGACAGCTTGTGCCACTCGGTCTGCGCCTTCTGCAGCAGCTCGATGTTGCCGACGCGGCCCATCTCGTCGAGGCTGGCCAGGTTCAGCGCGAGGCCGTCCTCGCCGGCGCGGCCGGTGCGGCCGATGCGGTGGATGTGCTGCTCGGATTCGTAGGTGACGTCTACGTTGACGACGCAGGCGAGCTGCGGCACGTCCAGGCCGCGCGCGGCCACGTCGGTGGCCACGAGCACCGAGCAGCTGCGGTTGGCGAACTGGATCAGCACCTGGTCGCGGTCGCGCTGCTCGAGGTCGCCGTGCAGCGCGATCGCCTGGATGCCCTCGGCGGTGAGCACGTCCACCAGGTCGCGGCACTGCTGCTTGGTGTTGCAGAACGCGATCGTGTTGGCGGGCTGGTAGTGGCGCAGCAGGCGGCCGACGGCGTGCAGGCGCTCGCTGTCCTTGACCTCGTACCAGAGCTGCACGATCTGCGCGGAGGAGTGGCGCGACTCCACCTTCACCATCTGCGGGGCGCGCATGAATTGCTGGCTCAGCTTGGCGATGCCGTCGGGATAGGTGGCCGAGAACAGCAGCGTCTGGCGCGTCTTCGGACAGGCGGCGGCGACGGCCTTGATGTCGTCGACGAAGCCCATGTCCAGCATGCGGTCGGCCTCGTCCAGCACCAGCGTCCTCAGGCCGGCGAGGTCTAGCGCGCCGCGTTCCAGCAGGTCCAGCACGCGGCCGGGCGTGCCGATGACGACGTGCGCGCCGTGCTCCAGGCTCGCGAGCTGGTTGCGCACCGGCACGCCGCCGACCACCGTCAGCACCTTGATGTTCTCCTCGGCGCGCGCCAGCCGGCGCGTCTCGACGGCCACCTGCTCGGCCAGCTCGCGCGTTGGGCACAGCACCAGCGCCTGGATGCCGAAGTGGCGCGGGTTGAGCTTGTCCAGCAGCGCGAGCGCGAAGGCGGCGGTCTTGCCGCTGCCGGTCTTGGCCTGCGCGATCAGGTCCTGGCCCGCGAGCGCCGGCGGCAGCGCGGCGGCCTGGATCGGCGTCATCTCGACGTAGCCCAGCTGCGCCAGGTTGGCCAGCACGTGCGGCGGCAGGGAGAGCGTGTCGAAGGCGGTGGCGGGCAAGGTCATGGCGCGATTGTCGGCGATGCGTCGCCGCGCGGACACGGTGCGCGGAGTAGGATCGGCGCGCCGCCCGCCCGACCCGCACGATGAGCATCGACCACCGCCAGTCCAGCCCCGCCGCCGAACGCAACCGCCAGCCCATCCTGGACGTGCTGCGCCGCGTGCTGCCGCCCGCCGGCCGCGCGCTGGACATCGCCAGCGGCAGCGGCCAGCACGTCTCGTGGTTCGCGCGCCACCTGCCCGGCTGGACCTGGCAGCCGAGCGAGTTCGCCGCCGCATCGCTGCCGTCGATCGCCGCGTGGAGCGTCCTGGACGCGGACGACCTGGCCGAGTCGCCCGGCGCGACGGCCGGCATCGGCCCGCTTGCCAACGTCCTGCCGCCGCTGCAGCTGGACGTCACGGCGCATGCCTGGCCCGTGACCGGCGCGTTCGACGCCATCGCCTGCATCAACATGCTGCACGCCTCGCCGTCCGCGACGCTGCCCGGCCTGATGCGCGGCGTCGGCCGCCACCTCGCGCGCGACGGCGTCCTCGCGACCTACGGCCCCTACATCCTCGACGACGAGCCGCTCGCGCCCAGCAACGTCGAGTTCGACGCCTGGCTGAAGACGCGCGACCCGAGCTGGGGCATCCGCCGCCTCGCCGACGTCGTCACGCACGCGCGCGACGCGGGCCTGCGCCTGCGCGAGCGCGTCGCGATGCCCGCCAACAACCTCGTGCTGATCTTCGAACGCGAAGGAGCCTGACCATGACAGCCGCCACCAACACCGCCGACGCCTCGCCCGACGGCGTCCCCGCCGCGCTGGCCATCGCCGAGACGCGCGCCTGGATGCGCCGCGCCGTCATCGGCCTGAACCTGTGCCCGTTCGCGCGCGCCGTCGACGTGAAGGAGCAGATCCGCTACGTCTTCAGCGATGCCACCGATCCCGAGGCGCTGCTCGCCACGCTGATCGTCGAGCTGCAGCGCCTGGCCGACACCGATCCCGCCGTCGTCGACACGACGATGCTGATACATCCACGGGTATTGACGGACTTCGAGGACTTCAACGACTTCCTCGAGCTCGCCGACGCCGCGGTCGAGGATCTGGACCTCGACGGCGTCCTGCAGGTCGCCAGCTTTCACCCGCGCTTCCAGTTCGCCGACACCGAGCCCGACGACATCACCAACGCCACCAACCGCTCGCCGTACCCGACGCTGCACCTGCTGCGCGAGGACAGCGTCGACCGCGCCGTCGCCGCGTTCCCCGAGGCCGAGGCGATCTTCGAGCGCAACATGGAGACGCTGGAGAAGCTCGGCGCCAAGGGCTGGGCCGAGGTCAGGAAGCGCTGGGAAGACGACGCCGCCGCCGAACTGGGCGGCTGAAGAGGCCTCAGTCGGTCCGCGTCAGCACGAGCTTGAACAGCGTCGACCAGCCGGCCGGCGTCTGCGCCTCGCTCCAGGCCTCGTAGGCGCGCTCGCCCTGGCGCGTCCAGCGGGCGCGGTAGACCATCGCCCCGCCGTCGTCGGCGTAATGCGCGTCGGGAAACAGCAGCGCCTCGGGCGTGCTCTCGACGGTGCCGCGGCTCGATCCGCCGCCGTTCTCGATGTAGAGGAAGGCGACGCGCTTGCCGGCCGGGTCGACGTAGTAGGTCGATTCGCCCACGGCGTCGGGCCTGCCGGGGCGGCGCACGACGTGGGTGTCGCGCAGCACGCGGCCGCCGTACATCCAGGCGAAGCAGTGTTCGTCGGTCGTCTGGCCGTCCTGGAACGTGCCCTTCCAGCAGTGGCCGGCGAGGAAGGCCATCGGCTTGAGCGGTTCCGCGGGCTCGGCGGCGGCCACGCCGGCGAGGGTGGTCAGGGCGAGGGCGGCGAGCAGGCGGCGCATGGCGGACTCCGGTCGGATGGCGCTCGCGCGGGCGCGTGGCGCGACGTCCAGTCTAGCGACAAAGCTCGGCCATGGGATCGCGCCGGCGGTGGAACCGGATGCGAGGCCCAGGTGCCGTCGTCGACCGCGTCCGCGGCTATGCTGCGCGCATGAAGCACGCCGGCCCCGACACGCTCGCGACCCTCGCCCCCTTGCTCGCCCGCGTCCGCGCGCTGCCGGGCCTGGTCGAACGCACGCCGGGCTGCTTCTACCGCGGCGCGACGGCGTTCCTGCACTTCCACGAGGATGCGTCCGGCACCCACGCCGATGCCAGGCTGGCCCCGCCGGGCTTCACGCGCCTGCGGGCGCACAGCGCGCAGGAGCAGGACGCTCTGGTGGCGCGGCTCGCCGAAGCGCTGGAGCGCGCGCGGCGATGAGGCGTCACGCGCGGGGGCTCAGCCCGCGGCCTGCGGCAGCGGCAGTTCGACCGTGATCTCCAGGCCGGGGTTCGCATTGCGCAGGCGCAGCGTGCCGCCGTGCGCCTCGGCCACCAGCCGGCACAGGTACAGGCCCAGGCCGACGCCGCCGGTGCTGCGCAGGCGCGCGGCGTCGGCGCGGTAGAAGGCCTCGGCGGCGTGGCGCAGCTGGGCGTCTTCCATGCCGGGGCCGAAGTCGCGCACCACCAGTTGCACCGAGGTCGGCGTGGCCATGGTCGACACCTGCGGCGGCTGTTCCGATTCCGCGCCGTGGCGCAGCGCGTTGTCGACGAGGTTGCGCAGCAGCAGCCGGGCGCGGGCGCGATCCAGCGGCAGCGCGGGCAGGGGGGCGGCGAGCGCGAGCGTCACCGCGCCGGCGGCGGCCTGGGTGTCGCATTGCTCGCGCACGAGTTCCGACAGGTCCGTCGTCTCCGTGTGCAGCGCGGCGTGGCCGCCGGCCTGCACGTCGGCCAGGCGCTCGCTCTCCAGCAGGTCGGTGATGAGGTCGCGCATCTCGCCGAGGTCGCGCAGCAGCGCGCTGCGCTCGGTGCTCTCGTCGACCAGCTCGGCGTTCATGCGGGCGCGCGCCAGCGGCGAGCGCAGCTCGTGGCTGATCGCGAGCAGTAGCTGGCGCTTGGCGTCGAGCATGTGGTGCAGGCGCGCAGCCATCGCGTTGATCTCCTCGGCGAGCTCGCCCAGCTCGTCGTGGTTGCGCGGCACGATGGGCTGCGAGAAGTCGCCCTGGCCGTAGCGGATGGCGCCGGCGCGCAGCGCGGCCAGCGGGCTCAGCATGTGGCGCACCCAGGCGTAGGCCAGCGCGGTGAACAGCAGCAGCACGGCCAGCGTGGCCCAGCCGATGTGCTCGGCGCGCTGCTCGTGCGACATGTCGGCCAGGCCGAAGACGATGCGATGGCCGTCCGGCAGCCGACGCACGACGCGCCACAGGCTGGGGTCGGCCTCGGCCTCGAGCGCCAGGTGGTAGGGCGCGCCGCGCAGGCCGGGGTGCGGCGCGGCGGCCGGCGGTCGTTCGCCGCGCGGCGGCCGCGGCTCGGGCACCACCAGCGGCAGCGGGTCGCCGTTGGGCAGCGTGACGACCGGATGGCGCGGCGGCCGCGGCAATCCTTCCGCGGGCGGCGGTGGCGGCGGCGCCGGCTCGTCGGCGGAGTCCCAGTTGACCGTCGGGCCTTCGATGCGGATGCGCAGCGGCAGGCGCTGCGCCAGCAGGCGGGCGCGCTCGACGTCGGGCGGCGAGCCGATCTCCGCCACCAGCGTGTCGGCGTAGTTCATCACCAGCGGCCGCAGCATCTCGTGCCAGCCGGCGCGCTGCTGCGCGTGCACGCCCAGCATGAAGGTGACGCCCACGGCCAGCGCGAGCACGAGGAACAGCCCGACCAGCCGCGCGCCCAGCGACGGGAAGCGGACGCGCCAGCGCGACGGCGCGGCGGCCGGCGACGGCGTTGGCGTTGGCGTCGTGCTCATCGGACGCCCCCGGCCGTCGCGTGCGGCGGGACGCGCGCGCCGGCGCGGCCTTCCGCGCTCATGCGTGCCCGCCCGCGAACGCGTAGCCCGCGTTGCGCAGCGTCTTGATGCAGTCCAGCGGCTCGAGCTTCTTGCGCAGCCGGCTCACCAGGATGTCCACCGC
>DASQCX010000021.1:0-6130 GCA_035634455.1 Burkholderiaceae bacterium | reverse complement strand
ATGCTGCGCGAGGCCGTCGGGGGCGCTTCGGTCGCGGCCTCGGCCGCCGTCTTGCCCTGCATCAGCGCCTGGGACTGCGCGAGGCAGTTCGCCAGCAACTTCGTGTGCAGGTCGGCGTACAGGCCGCTCTCCTGCCCCTTCGCGGGCCGCTTGATGGCGATGAACTCGACCAGCACGACGTCCGTGCCCTGATGCAGCATCTGGAAGTAGGCGTGCTGGCCATTGGTGCCGGGCTCGCCCCAGACGACGGGGCTGGTCGCGAACGGCACCGGGTGGCCGGCCAGGTCGACGCGCTTGCCGTTGGACTCCATCTCCAGCTGCTGCAGGTAGGCCGGGAAGCGCTTCAGGCCCTGGTGGTAGGGCGCGACGCTGCGGCTGGTGAAGCCGTGGAAGTTGCGGTACCAGACGTCGATCAGCGCGAGCTGCACCGGCAGGTTGTGCGCCAGCGGCGCGGTGCGGAAGTGCTCGTCCATCGCGTATGCGCCGGCGAGGAATTCCTTGAACCCGTCCGCGCCGATGGCGATCGCGATCGACAGCCCGATCGCGCTCCACAGCGAGTAGCGCCCGCCCACCCAGTCCCAGAAGCCGAAGGTCGTCGTGATGCCGAACTTCGCCGCCGCATCGATGTTGGTGGTGACGCCCACGAAGTGCGACGCGACATCGGTCCCGCCATTGGCCAGGAACCATTCGCGCGCGACGTTGGCGTTGGCCAGCGTCTCCTGCGTCGTGAAGGTCTTGGAGGCGACGATCACCAGCGTCTTCTTCGGATCCAGGCGCTTCAGCACGGGGCCGATGTCGTGGCCGTCGACGTTGGAGACGAAGTGGAAACGCAGCTTGGGATGGACGAACTCTTCGAGCGCGAGCACCGCCATCTGCGGGCCGAGGTCGGAGCCGCCGATGCCGATGTTGAGGACGTCGGTGAATGTCGTGCCTGCCTGCGCCCGCACGCTTTCCGCGTACGCCAGCATCGGCTCGAGCACGGCGTGCACCATGCTGACGGCGGCGTCCATGGCCACGCTCAGCGTCGGTGCCGATAGCGGCCGGCGCAGCGCGGTGTGCAGCACGGCGCGGCCTTCCGTCACGTTGATCGGCTCGCCGTCGAACATCGCGTCGCGCCGCGCCTCGACGCCGCACTCGGCGGCCAGGCCGGTCAGCAGCGCGCGCGTGCTGGCGTCCCAGCGGTTCTTCGACAGGTCCGCGAACACGCCAGGCGCCTGGACGGCGAAGTGGTTGAAGCGCTCCGGGTCGGAGGCGAAGGCGGCGCGCAGGTCGAACTGCTTGCCGCCCGCGTCGTAGTGCGCCTGCAGCGCCTTCCAGGCGTCCGTCTGGTCGCAGCGCGGCGTGTTCATCGCGCGGCCTCGATCAGCGCGTCGAGCTTGACCGAGTCGGCGGCGAAGGCGCGGATGCCTTCGGCCAGCTTCTCGGTGGCCATCGCGTCCTCGTTGAGCGCGAAGCGGAACGCCGGCTCGTCGAAGCGCACGCGCTCCAGCGGCAGGGCCTTGGCGGCGTCGGCGTCGAGCGCGCGCGCGAGCGGCGCGGTGTCGGACTGCAGCGCGCCCAGCAGCTCGGGGCTGATGGTGAGCAGGTCGGAGCCCGCCAGCGCCTGGATCTGGCCGACGTTGCGGAAGCTCGCGCCCATCACCTCGGTCCTGATGCCGAACTTCTTGTAGTAGTTGAAGATGCGGGTGACCGACTGCACGCCCGGGTCGTTGACGCCGGCCTGCGCGGCCTCGTCCCACTTCGCGCCGGCCTGCTTCTTGTACCAGTCGTAGATGCGGCCGACGAAGGGCGAGATCAGCGTGATGCCGCCGTCGCCGCAGGCCACCGCCTGGCAGAAGCTGAACAGCAGCGTGAGGTTGCAGTGGATGCCCTCGGCTTCGAGCGCGCGCGCGGCGGCGATGCCTTCCCACGTCGACGCGATCTTGATCAGCACGCGCTCGCGGCCGATGCCGGCGGCTTCGTAGAGCTTGATGATGCCGCGGGCGCGGGCGATGGAGGCCTGGGTGTCGAACGACAGCCGCGCGTCGACCTCGGTGCTGACGCGGCCGGGCACGACCTTCAGGATCTCGCGGCCGAAGCGCACCAGCACCTGGTCGACGACGTCGGCCAGCGGCTCGCCCTTGTGGGCGGCGACCGTGTCCGTCAACAGCGGCGCGTAGTCGGCCTGCTGCACCGCCTTCAGGATCAGCGACGGGTTGGTGGTGGCGTCGCGCGGCGCGTACTGCGCCATCTGCCTGAAGTTGCCGGTGTCGGCCACCACGACGGTGTAGGCCTTGAGTTGGTCGAGCTGGTTCATGTCATCCCCTGCAAAGTGGGCGGGCGGCGGATTTGACCGCGGGAAGAAACTTCGGCATCATTATTCCTGAAACAAAGTTACACCACCACTCCTTGAGAGACAAGTTCCGGTCGAGCGGCGGCCGCGGGCGCGGCTCCCATCCTGCACCACAAGACAACACCATGTCCTTCGATCTCGTATTCTTCGGCGGCACCGGCGACCTGACGTGGCGCAAGCTGATGCCCGCGCTGTTCCAGGCGTTCCGTCACGGCAAGCTGCCCGAGGGCGGCCGCATCCTGGCCGTCGCGCGCGACGAGCGCAGCGACGCCGAGTACCGCGCCTTCATCAAGGAGCGCTTCGTCGAGGTCGACAGCTCCAAGCGCCCCAGCGACGAGGAGTTCGCGAAGTTCGCCGAGCTGCTGCACTATCGCCGCATGGACCTGTCCAAGCCGGACGACTACGCCGGCCTGAAGGACTGGATCGACGCGCGCGGCGCCGACACCGCCGTGCTGTACCTGGCCACCAGCCCCTACCTGTTCCCGCAGATCTGCGAGCAGCTGGGCGCCGCCAAGCTCAACGGCCCGCACATCCGCGTGGTGCTCGAAAAGCCGCTGGGCCACGACCTAGCCAGCGCGCAGGAGATCAATCGCGTCGTGCGCTCGGTGTTCGCCGAGAAGCAGGCCTTCCGCATCGACCACTACCTCGGCAAGCCGTCCGTGCAGAACCTGATGGCGCTGCGCTTCGGCAACGCGCTGTTCGAGCCGCTGTGGAACCGCGAGAGCATCGCCAACATCCAGATCACGCTGGCCGAGTCGCTGGGCGTGGGCACGCGCGGCGACTTCTACGACCGCACCGGCACGCTGCGCGACATGGTGCAGAACCACGCGCTGCAGTTGCTCACGATGATCGCGATGGAGCCGCCGGCCACCAACGACGCCGACGCCATCCGCGACGAGAAGCTCAAGGTGCTGCGCTCGCTCAAGCCCTTCAACGCCGAGAGCGTGGCGCGCGACGTCGTGCGCGGCCAGTACCGCGCCGGCAGCATCGACGGCCGCGCGGTGCCCGGCTACCTCGAGGAGGAAAAGGTGCCCGCGGGCAGCCACACCGAGACCTTCCTCGCGCTGCGCACCGAGGTGCAGAACTGGCGCTGGGCCGGCGTGCCGTTCTACATCCGCACCGGCAAGCGCCTGGCGGCGCGCGACGCGCAGATCGTCATCAACTTCCGCCCCGTGCCGCACCCGATCTTCGGCGGCCCGAACCGCGCCAACCAGCTGATCATCAAGCTGCAGCCGGAGGACGGCCTGGAGCTGCGCCTGCAGGCGGCCAAGGGCGGCCTGGGCACGCCGGGCGGCGTGGAGCAGCTCAGCACGGTGTCGCTGGACCTCGACTTCGACAAGGCCTTCCCCACCGACCGTGTCGGCGCCTACGAGCGCCTGCTGCTGGACGCCATCGCCGGACGCCTGAACCTGTTCGTGCGCAGCGACGAGCAGGAGCAGGCCTGGCGCTGGGTCGGCACTATCCTGGACGCTTGGCAGAACGACACCGACGGCCCGCGCTCGTACGCGGCCGGCAGCTGGGGGCCCGCCGCCGCCAGCTCGCTGATCGCGCGCGACGGCTTCGCCTGGGCCGAGGAAGAGTGAGCGCCTGACATGGCCATGCTCGAACGCGTCCGCGCGTCCATCCCCGCCCTGCCGCCGGCCGAGCAGCGCGTCGCCAAGCTGGTGCTGAGCGATCCGCGCGGCTTCGCCTCGACGCCCGTGGGCGAGCTGGCCGAGCGCGCGCACGTGTCCAAGCCGACCGTGGTGCGCTTCTGCCGCAGCGTGGGCTACGACGGCCTGGCCGACTTCAAGCTCAAGCTGGCCGGCACCGTCAACGAGGGCGTCCCCTTCGTGCACCGCTCGGTCGACGAGGACGACGGCCCGAGCGAGCTGATCGTCAAGGTGATCGACAACGCGGTCAGCGCGATGCTGAAGTACCGCAACAACGCGGCCGGCCACGCGTTCGAGCGCGCCATCGCGGCGCTGACCGCGGCCGGCGTCGACAGGAAGCGCATCGACTTCTACGGCGTCGGCAACTCCGGCATCGTCGCGCAGGACGCGCAGCACAAGTTCTTCCGCCTCGGCGTCAACACCTCCGCCAGCAGCGACGGCCACGTGCAGGTGATGAGCGCCACGATGCTGGGCCCGGGCGACTGCGCCGTCATCATCAGCAACTCGGGCCGCAGCCGCGACCTGATCGACGTGGCCGACATCGCGCGCAGGAAGGGCGCGACGCTGATCGTCATCACGGCCAGCGCCTCGCCGCTCGCGCAGATGACGCAGGCCAACTCGCAGATCCTGCTGGCGGCGGACCATCCCGAGGACTTCGACCGCTACAGCCCGATGGTCTCGCGCATGCTGCACCTGATGATCATCGACATCCTGACCACCGGCGTCGCGCTGCGCCTCGGCCAGGGGCTGCGGCCGGCGCTGCAGGAGATCAAGCGCAACCTGCGCACGCGGCGCTACGCGACGCCGGAATGAGAAAGACCCGCCGCGGCGGGTCTTGTCTCTTGCGGCGGATGCGGCGTCAGCTCGCGGCCGGCTTCGCTTCCCCGGCCTCGGCCGGCGCCGCGATGCCCAGCAGGCCGTCGACGCCATACAGGTGCGCCAGGTCGCTCATCCGCGCGGGCGGGTTGACGATCTCGAGCTTGCGCTTGGCGCCGTCGGCCATGCGCAGGCATTCGAGCAGCACGGACAGCGCCGAGGTGTCGAGCTGCGTCACCGGCGCCGCGTCGATGCGCCAGACCGCGCCGCCGTCGGCGACGAAGGATTGGCGCAGCGACTCCAGCACGGTCTGCGCGTCGCGCAGCGTCAGGCTGGCCGGCAGCGCGGTCATCACGCCCGTCTGCGCCATTACTTGGCGCCCGCGCCGGCCTTGTTCTTCGCGACCAGCGCGTTGATCAGGCCGTCGACGCCGCCCGAGGCGATCTGCTGCTGGAAGCTGCTCTTGTACTGGTCGACCAGCCAGACGCCCAGCACGTTGACGTCGAAGATCTTCCACTCGGCGGGCTGCTTCTCGAGCTTGTAGTCGATCTCGATCGGGTCGCCGCCGGTGCCCTTGATGTTGGTGCGGATGGTGACGTCGGTGTCTTCCGGCGCCGAGCGCGTCGGCTTGAGCTCGACCGTCGTCTGCGCGTTGACCTTGGTCAGCGCGCCGGCGTAGGTGCGGATCAGCAGCGTCTTGAACTCGGCCTGCAGCTTGGCCTGCTGCTCGGGCGTGGCCGTCTTCCAGGCGCGGCCGACGGTGGCGGCGGTCATGCGCTGGAAGTCGACGTGCGGCATCACCTGGGTGTCGACCAGGCCCTGGATGCGGCCCACGTCGCCGGCCTGGATGGCCTTGTCGCTCTTGACCGACTCGATGACGTCACCGGCCACCTGCTTGATCATGGCATCCGGCGCGGTCTGGGCGAACGCGGCGGTGGCGCCAAGCGTGGCGGCGGCGAAGATCAGCGAAGAAATCGTGCGTTGAAACATTCCTGTCCTTTCGAGCGTTGAATCGCTCATGTCCATAACGTCGGGCGCCGGAAACCGGTTCACAGGGGCGCCGTGCAAAGAAACGTACAGCTCGACCAGCGGGCCGATTGTCGCCTGTCGCGCAAGACGCTCAGGCGTGCGCGCCGGAGGCCGGCGGCGGCGGGGTCGGCGCCGGGCCGACCTGCGGCACGGGCAGCGTGGGCGACGACGCCGGCATCGGCGCGGGCTGCACGCCGCTGGCGGGTTGCGATGGCGCGGGCGCCGGCTGCGACGCGGGCGCCGCCGGAGCGGGCGCCGACTTCGAATCGTCGTCGGTGTCGTCGTCGGGCAGGTCGGGCGG
>DASQCX010000020.1:0-3359 GCA_035634455.1 Burkholderiaceae bacterium | reverse complement strand
ACGGCGGCGAAGCCCGGCGCGCCGTCGCGCGCGGCGAAGGTGCAGCTGACACCGTCCAGGCTCAGTGCCGCGGTGCTCATGCCTTCTTCGCGTTCGCTCTTCTCGCGAAGTCGTTCGTCCACGCCGCCGCGAGGTCGATGTGCGCCGTCTTCATCGAATCGTCGACGCTCTGCAGCGCGCGCAGCGCGGTGGCCGCGCCCTCGGGCGGGATCATCCCGTCGACCGACAGCGCGCCCTTGCTGGCGAGGAAGGCGTCGATGTAGACCGCGCGGTCGCCCAGCAGGTAGCTCTCGGGCACCGCCTTGACGATGTCGGCCGGGCCGGCGCGCTGGATCCACTTGTCGGCGCGCACGATGGCGTTGGCGACGGCCTGCACGGTGGCCGGGTTCTTGTCGATGAAGGCCTGCGGCGCGTACATGCAGCCCGCGGGCATCGGGCCGCCGAAGGCCTTGTCGGCCTCGGCGACGATGCGCGTGTCGGACACGATCTTCAGGTCGCCGCTGCGTTGCAGCAGCGTGATCACCGGGTCCAGGTTGCTGATCGCGTCGATCTGGCCCGCGCGCATCGCGGCCACCGCGCCCGACCCCGCGCCCACGCCGATGATGGACACGTCGCCGGGCTTGAGCCCCGCCTTGGCGAGCACGAAGTTGGCCAGCACGTTGGTGGACGAGCCCGGCGCCGTCACGCCGATCTTCCGGCCCTTGAGGTCGGCGATGGACTTGTAGCCCGGCATCGTCTTCGGATTGATGCCCAGCACGACCTGCGGCGCCCGCCCCTGCAGCGCGAACGCGCGCAGCCGGATGCCCTTGGGCTGCATGATCAGCGTGTGCTCGAACGCGCCCGACACCACGTCCGCGCTGCCGCCCACCACCGCCTGCAGCGCCTTGGAGCCGCCGGCGAAGTCGACGATGGTGACGTCCAGGCCCTCGGCCTTGAAGTAGCCCTGGCTCTCGGCGATCGTCAGCGGCAGGTAGTACAGCAGGTTCTTGCCGCCGACGGCGATCGTCAGCTGGGGCTTCTCCAGCGCCTGGGCGCGCAGCAGCGCGGGCGCCGCCAGGGCGCCGGCGCCGAGGAGGACAACGGAACGTCGTTGCATGAAGGTCTCCGCCAATCGGAGACCCATTGTGGCGACGCCGGACGGCGCCGCGCAGCGGGCAAGCCCGAGGCCCCGCGGCGCGCTCGGGTTCGCGCGGGCGCGCGTGACGCCCGCGCGCGGGCGAAGGCGTCAACCGTGGACGGCGGCGCTGGGACGCACGACGGCCAGCGACGGGCCGAAGCGGCGGCGCACCGACTGCTCGATGCCCTCGGCGTCGAGGCCGCACTCGTGCATCAGGCGCACCGGGTCTCCGTGCTCGACGAATCGGTCGGGCAGGCCCAGTTGCAGCACCGGCACCTGCAGGCCGGCGGCGGCCAGCGCCTCCAGCACGGCGCTGCCCGCGCCGCCCATGATGCTGCCTTCCTCGAGGGTGACCAGCGCCTCGTGCGTACGCGCCATCTCGAGCACGAGCTCGACGTCCAGCGGCTTGACGAAGCGCATGTTGACGACGGTGGCGTCCAGCTTCGCGGCCGCCTCCAGCGCGGGGTACAGCAGCGGGCCGAAAGCCAGCAGCGCGATGCGGCGGCCCTCGCGGCGCTTCTCGCCCTTGCCCCATTCGAGGACGTCGAGGCCGGCCTCGGGCTTGACGCCGGCGCCGGCGCCGCGCGGATAGCGCACGCCGACCGGATGATCCTGCGCGAACGCGGTGCTCAGCGCGCGGCGCGTCTCGCGCTCGTCGGCCGGCGTCAGCAGGCTCATGCCCGGGACGCAGCGGATGAAGGCGATGTCGTAGGCGCCGCAGTGCGTGGGGCCGTCGGCGCCGACGATGCCGGCGCGGTCGAGCGCGAACACCACCGGCAGGTTCTGCAGGGCGACGTCGTGGATCAGCTGGTCGTAGCCGCGCTGCAGGAAGGTCGAGTAGATCGCGACGACCGGCTTCAGGCCTTCGCAGGCCAGGCCGCCGGCGAAGGTGACGGCGTGCTGCTCGGCGATGCCGACGTCGTGGAAGCGTTCCGGGAAGCGGCGCTCGAACTCGGTCATGCCCGAACCGCCGCACATGGCCGGCGTGATGCCGATCAGGCGCTTGTCGGCGGCCGCCATGTCGCACAGCCAGTTGCCGAACACCTCGGCGAAGGTCTGCTTGGGCGGCGTGGCCGGCTTCTGCAGGCCGACGGCGACGTCGAACTTGCCGGGGCCGTGGTAGTTGACCGGGTCGGCCTCGGCCAGCTTGTAGCCCATGCCCTTCTTCGTGACCACGTGCAGGAACTGCGGGCCCTTGGCGTCGCGCAGGTTCTCCAGCGTCGGGATCAGCGAGTCCAGGTCGTGGCCGTCGATCGGGCCGACGTAGTTGAGGCCGAACTCCTCGAAGATCGTGCCGGGCACGACCATGCCCTTGGTGTGCTCCTCGAAGCGCCGCGCGAACTCGTACAGCGGCGTGTTCTTGAGCATCGACTTGGCGCCCTCGCGGGCCCGCGCGTAGAACTTGCCGCTCATCAGGCGCGCGAAGTAGCGGTTCAGCGCGCCCACCGGCGGGCTGATCGACATGTCGTTGTCGTTGAGGATGACCAGCATGTCGGCCATCGACACGCCCGCGTTGTTCATCGCCTCGAAGGCCATGCCGCCGGTCATCGCGCCGTCGCCGATGATGGCCACGGACTTGCGGTTCTCGCCCTTGAGCTTGGCGGCGTGGGCCATGCCCAGCGCGGCGGAGATCGACGTCGACGAGTGCGCGGTGCCGAAGGCGTCGTACTCGCTCTCGTCGCGCTTGGGAAAGCCCGCCAGGCCGCCGTACATGCGCAGCGTGCTCATCTGCTCGCGGCGGCCGGTCAGCACCTTGTGCGGATACGTCTGGTGGCCCACGTCCCACACGAGGCGGTCGTACGGCGTGTTGAAGACGTAGTGCAGCGCGACCGTGAGCTCCACGGTGCCGAGGTTGCTCGACAGGTGCCCGCCCGTCTTGCTGACGCTGTGCAGGATGTACTGCCGCAGTTCGTCGCACACGGTGCCCAACTCGGCGCGCGACAGGCGGCGCAGGTCGGCGGGGCTGGCAATGGTCGCGAGGAGGTTGTTGCTCATGGGGCGTTCGAGGTCGGGGGCGCGCCGCGCGGCACCAGTGGCCGCGGAACGCGCTCGTGCATCAATTGTCGCGCTCGACGATCTTGTCCGCGAGACAGGCCAGGTAGGCAGCCTGCCCTAAACCGCTGCGCGCCAGGGCGGCATGGGCCTGATCGCGCAGGTCGTTCGCGTATTTCTGCGCGGCGCCGAGGCCCAGAAGCGACACGAACGTGGGTTTGTTCTGGTCGACGTCCTTGCCGGCGGTCTT
>DASQCX010000019.1:0-5966 GCA_035634455.1 Burkholderiaceae bacterium | reverse complement strand
AGGCAGCCGTGCGCGCCGGCGTCGATCGCCCGGCGGGTGCGCACGTCCCCGCTCCGCGCGGCGATGACGATGACGCGCGCGGACGGATCGAACGCCTGCAGCCGCGCGATCGCCCGGACGCTGCCGTGCCCCGACAGCTCGGTGCCCATCAGCACCACCGCGGGCAGCAGGCTCGTGAAGTGGATGGATTCGAATTCGTCGCTGCCGACTTCGCCGACCAGCGCCATGTCGTGCTCGCCGCCGAGCAGCGCGCGGATGCCTTCGTGGACCAGGGGATCGTCCCCGACCGACAGCACGCGGATCGGCATGCCTGCAGGCGCCTCGCGGGCGACCATCCGGCGCGCGAGAGGGGCGTCATGCTCAAGGGCGTTGGCGAACATCGTGGGTGGCTCCAGGCGCAGTGCCGCGGGTCCCGAACGGCGACATGGCGGTCACTTTAGAGCGCCGCTCGCAGCCGAAAGGAACCGCATTTGTCCGAATCCAAGGTATCACTTCCTGTCCTCGAGCCGTCGGCCTCACGGCAGGGCGCGCAGGCAATCGGCCAGGATCGTCGTCGCTTCCTCGATCTGGCTCGGGAACAGGCCGGCGAACCCGAGCAGCAGGCCCAGCCGCGGCGGCGGCACCCGGTAATAGGGATGGACGGGATGGAGCCCCAGGCCGCGCAGGCGCGCCGACGCGATCAGGCGATCCAGTCGCGGCGGGTCGAACGACTCCGGGAGCCAGCCGACGACGTGCATGCCCAGTTGCGAATCGTCGGCCTGGATGAGTCCCGCGGCGTGGCGCGCCAGCCCGGCGAACAGGGCCGAGCGCCGCCGCCGCAGCTCGAGCACGGTGGCGCCGAGATGCCGGTCGAAGACGCCGCGCCGGAACAGCAGGTTCATCGCCGCCTGCTCGATGGCGGGACAGCCCAGGTCCTCCAGCATCTTGGCGCGGACGAGATCCTTGCGCAGGCCCGCCGGGCAGACGACGTAGGCCAGGCGCAGCGAGGGAAACATCATCTTCGAGAAGCTGCCGACGTAGATCACGCGGTCGCCGGTGTCCAGGGACCGCAGCGCAGGGATCGGCGTCGCGCTGTAGCTCAGCTCGCCGTCGTAGTCGTCCTCGAAGATCCAGCTCGCGTGCTCCTCGGCGAACGCCAGGAGCTGCCGCCGGCGCCGCAGCGACATCGTCCTGCCGGACGGGAACTGGTGCGACGGCGTCACGTGCACCAGCCGGGCGGCCCGCGGCAGCTCGTCGACGACCAGGCCCTCGTCGTCGGTGCGCACGCCCACGACGTCGGCGCCATGGGCGCGCAGGCCGTGCGACGCCAGTTCGTAGTGCGGGTCCTCCATGGCCGCCGTCGCGCCCACGTCGAGCAGGATCCGCGCCACCAGCGACAGGGCCTGCTGCGTTCCGCTGACGACGACGATGTCGCGCGGGTCCGCGACGACGCCGCGCCAGGTCGCGAGGAACCGGGCGATGGCCTCGCGCAGCTCCGGCAGGCCTTGCGCGGGCGGATACCCCGGGCTCGTGGTCGCCGCCGCGGTCGCGAGCGCCGTGCCCCACGCGCTGACCAGCTTCGTGTTGACCAGCGGCGCGCCGTACTGGAGGTCGTAGCGCAGCTCGGGCGCGCTGCCGGCGAGCGTCAAGGGCGGCAGGCCGCGCATCCGCGCGGCGTAGGCCGACTGCGCCTCGACATGCCTGGGCACCGCCACCGGCACGTGCGTGGCCGGCACGTCGCTGACGTAGGTGCCCGAGCCCTCGCGCATGACCCCGAGCCGCTCGATGCGAAGCTGCTCGTACGCGCGCAGGACCGTGTTGCGCGACAGCCCGAGGTTCTCGGACAGCATCCGCGTCGACGGGAGCTTGCTGCCCGACCGGAGCTGGCCGCTGCGAATCGCCTGCCGCAGGGAGCGCGCAAGTTGTTCGTGCTTGGGACCCTTGTTGTCTAGTTGCAAATGCATCTGCTCGACCATTCACAAAACGAGAACCGCGCGACGGATGCCGACCGAACCAATCTAGCAACACGGCCCGCCGTCCGTGTCGTCATTGCGACGAACAGCAGGTTTCCAGTGCCTGCCGGCGGGTGGGGCGTGCCCAAGTGCGGTGCGCGCCGCGCCTCGGGGCCCGCAAGTCGGCGAACCGTGCATCCCGCACATTCCGGCCCCAGGGCGAGCCGCGGCGGGTCGCGCCTAACGATCGCCCGCAGCGCCGGACCGCAGGGCGGCGCACCAGCGCGACAGCGCGGCCACGCACTCGCCCAGGTCGCCGTCGTTGACCAGGTGCAGGTCGGCCTCGACGGGCGTCGCGATCGTCCGCGCCAGGCGGGCGTCGCGCGCGTCCGCGCCCTCGCGCCCGCGCGTGGCCAGGCGTGACGCGCGCACGTGCGCGGACGCGCTCACGCACACGACGCGCAGCCCCGGCGCCTGCGCGCGCAGCGCGGGCAGGTGCGCGCGCGAGCCGTTGAGCACGACCCAGCGGCCGCCGGCCAGCGGCTCGAGCTCGCTGCGGCGCACGCCGTAGTCCAGCCCGTGCGCCTGCCACCAGGTCGCGAGCAGGCCGCGCTCGCGCAGCCCGGCGAAGTCGGCGGGCGTGACGGCCTCGTGTGGCTCGGTGGCGTCGGGCGCCCGCGTGATCACGCGGCGCGCGACCGCTGGCGCGTCCGCGCCCAGCGACGCGCGCCAGCCGCGCAGCACGCTGTCCTTGCCGGCGCCGGACGGCCCGACGACGACGATCAGCCGATGCGCATCGGCGATCGGTGGCAGCGCGGCGTCGCTCATCGCGCGAAATCGAAGCGCCGCAGCAGCCGGAAGTCGGCCCCGGGCGCGTCCTCGACGAACAGCGCGACGCCGTCGCAGCGCAGCGGCGCGGCCAGCGCGGCGGCGAAGTCGCGACGCGCCGCGTGCAGCAGTTCGTCGCGCGCGCGATCGCCCTCGGCGTCGCGCGGCAGCGCATCGCCCAGGGTCATGTGGAAGCGCCAGTGCTCGAAGACGTGCGGATAGCCCCAGCGCGCGACATTCGCCCGCTGCTGCGGATCGAGATCGGCGCCGAGTCGCCGTGCCGTCTCCTCGGGCGACGCGGGCTGCCGGAACTCGTCGAACAGGCGCACGCAGTCGTCGGCCAGCTGGCGCAGCGGCCGGCCGGGCGCGGTCGCGTCGGCGTCGACCGGCCGCAGCGCGACGAAGCCGCCCAGCGTGGCGACCGCCAGCGCGGGCATCGCGAACGGCGCGCGCTCGTCGGCGAAGCGTGACAGCGCGGCCAGCAACTGCGACCGCGACATCCCCTCGCGCAACGCGAACGGCGGCTTCAGCGTCGCGTGGAAGCCGTAGCGGCGCGGGTCGCCGCGATGCGGACCGCCCTCGCCCCGCGCGCCCGATTCGGGATCGCGGCCAAGCCAGCGGCAGCCCGCCCTCCACAGCGGGTGCCGCGCGGCGGGCGCGAAATAAAGCGCGTAGCGCACGCTCATGCGAGCGCGTCCGGCTCGACCACCAGCTGCACCGCGTCGGCCGCGAACAGCGTGCTGCCGGCCTCCACCGGCACGCCGTCGCGGTCGACGTTGACGTAGTGCACGACCAGCACCGGCTGCGACATCGGCCGCGCCAGCGTGTCGGCCTCGGCCTGCGTGGGCAGGCGCGTGGACACGACGCTGCGCGAGCGCGTGTAGTCGGCCACGCCCAGCTCCGCCAGCGCGCGCGTGACGCTGCCGTGGCGCGCGACGGGCGCGGCGATGCCGGCCAGGCGCGGGCACGGGAACGCCGCGGTCGACAGCCCGACGCGGCGGCCGCGCACCGACGAGCGCGTCTCGAGCACGACGACCCGGGAACGCGCGGACACCTTCAGCGCCTCGGCCCACTCGCCCGCGGGCGCGACGGCGTGCGACAGCAGCTCGCGCCCCGCCGTCTCGCCCATGCGCGCAAGGTTCTCGCTGAGCCGCGTGCGGCGCTGCAGCGCGTAGTCCAGCACCAGCTCGCGCACGAAGGTGCCGCTGCCCTGGCGCACGTTCAGGTGCCCCTCGCGCACCAGCGCCTGCACGGCCTGGCGCAGCGTGTGGCGGTTGACGCCGAAGCGCCCGGCCAGCGCCGTCTCGTTGGGCAGGCGTTCGCCGGGCGCGACGCGGCCGGCGAGGATGTCGTCGCGCAGCCGCGCGGCGATCGCCTGCCAGCGCGCGACGCCGGCGTCGTTCGCGTCGAGAACCGCGGAAGCTGAGGCGCTGCCGTCCTTGAGCATGTCGTCACCGGAGGGTCAAGAAACTGTCATCGGGTCTGTCGATACTGGCCTGCATCTTCAGTCATCTAGATGACGTCCGCATGACCGACACCACCCGGGACACCGCCGCCATCCAGGCGCGCCAACGCTGGCTGGCGGTGCTGGCGCAGGCGCCGCGCGAGCTGCTCGAGCGCCACGCCGCCGCGCTGCAGGACGCCGCGTTCACCCGCCTGCGCGCCCCCGAGACCGGCCTGACGATGGTACGCGCCCGCATCGGCAACCGCGGCGACCGCTTCAACGTCGGCGACGCCACCGTCACGCGCTGCGTGGTACGCCACCAGGGTATCGGCGGCAACGTCGCCGCGGGCGTCGGCTACGTGCTGGGGCGCGACGAGGCGCGCGCCGAGTGGGTCGCCCGCTTCGACGCGCTGCTGCAGCAGCCCGAGCACCACGACGCGCTGATGCGCGACGTCGTCGCCCCGCTGGCCGCCGCGACCGCGCGCCGCCGCGCCGCGGACGCCGCGCGCATCGCGAGCTCGCGCGTCTCGTTCGACACGCTCGCCTCGGAGATCGCAGCATGAGCGCGTGCCCGGCCGCTCCGAAGCGCGCTCGCGCCGCAGGCCGCAGGCCGGAGGCTTCCCGATGAGCGCCCTCCTCGCCCGCATGGCCAGCGGCTTTGCGGAGCCGGTGCACGGCGCGCAGCAGACGTTCCGCGCGCTGCTGGGCGCGATGTCCGAGCCCGGACGCGTGCACGCACTGCCCGACGCAGCCATCGACGGCCTTGCGCCGCGGGACGCCGATCCGCGTCCGCCCATGGACGTCGCGCTCGCCGCGACGCTGCTGACGCTGCTCGACGCCGATACCCCCGTCCACCTCGCCGGCGCGCTCGGCACCGACGACGCGCGTGCCTGGCTGCGCTTCCACACCGGCGCGCGCGCCGTCCCGCAGGCCGCCTCGATGACCGCGGCGCTGGCGCGCGACGTCGACGCCGCGCTGTGGAGCGCGCTGGATCTCGGCACCGACGACGCCCCGCAGTCCGGCGCGACGCTGTTCGTCGAGGTCGACGCGCTGTCCGAGCAGCCGCTGCCCGGCGCCGTCGCGCTCAAGCTGCGCGGCGCCGGCATCGAGACCACGCGCGACCTCGCGGTCGTCGGCTTGCCCGCCGCATTCTGGCGATGGCGCGCCGCGCTGCGCGTCGAGCTGCCACGCGGCGTCGACCTCGTGCTCGCGTGCGGCACGCGCCTGGCCGCGATCCCGCGCAGCACCCGCATCGAAAGCGAGGGCTGACATGTACATCGCGGTCAAGGGCGGCGAACGCGCCATCGAGGCCTCGCGCCGCCTGCTCGCGGCCGCGCGCCGCGGCGACGCCGCCGTGTCCGAACTGGCGGTCGAACAGATCGAGCAGCAGCTGGGCCTGCTGGTGGGCCGCGTGATGGCCGAGGCCTCGCTGTACGACCCGCCGCTGGCCGCGCTGGCGCTGCGCCAGGCCTGCGGCGACGCCATCGAGGCCGCGTTCCTGCTGCGCGCTTACCGCACGACGCTGCCGCGCTTCGCGTACAGCGAGCCGGTCGACACCGATCGCATGCACGTGGCGCGCCGCGTCTGCGCGATCTTCAAGGACCTGCCCGGCGGCCAGTTGCTGGGCCCGACCTTCGACTACACGCAGCGCCTGCTGGACTTCGCGGCGCAGGCCGAGGTGGCGCCGGTCGAAGGCGCGGCTGGCGTCGACGTCGAGCCCGTTCCGAACGCGCTCGCGCAGCTGGCGCGCGAGGGCCTCGTCG
>DASQCX010000018.1:0-3124 GCA_035634455.1 Burkholderiaceae bacterium | reverse complement strand
CGGCGCCACGCTCGCGTCCAGCGTGATGGACTGGCCGGGCAGCGGTAGCCAGCCCGTGACGCGCAGTCGCACGCGCACGATGCGCTCGTGGCGCGCGATCGCCGCGTCGGGCACGATGGCGCGCACGGCGGGCGGGTAGGTGAACGTCGCGGCCGCCGTGCGCAGCAGCAGCGCGTAGCGCCCGATGCCGCCGGCCTCGACCACCTCGGGGGCCCAGTCGGCCGGCACGCGCAGGCGCACGACGCCGGCACGCCGCAGGCCGCGGGTGCCGTCGTCGACGTCGGCGGCGTCGAACTGGCCGGGGGCCTGGCCGCCGGCGCGGGAGTACCACCAGGTGAGGGCGGCGGGCGGCGCGACGTCCGCGGCGTCGGGACTCCACTGCGGAGCGACCTGCGGCGGCGCGAGCACGTCAAGGAACAACGCGAACGGCCGGGTGGCGCCGGCCGGTGCGGCGGGCATGCGCAGCACGACGCGGGCCTCGCCGGCCGCGCCGTCGGCGCCGAAGAGCCGCACCTCGCGTCCCTGCAGCAGGTCGTGCGTGCGGTCGACCGCGGCGCCGCTACCAGCGGGCGTCGCGGCCACGCCCACGCCCAGAACGCCCAGCAACTGGATGCCGGCGGTCGTCGCGAACACGGGCCCCGCAGCTGCGCGCGCGATCTCGAGCGTTGTGCCGGCCGGCACATCGGTCGCCGGCCCGCCGCGCGACAGCGCGATCACCGTGCGCGCCGCGCGCGTCGGCTGCATGTGTTCGCCGAGAATCGCCACCGCCGCCCGGAACAGGGGCTCGGGCACGTGGTCCACCCAGTACATGCGCTGGTCGAGCAGCCACGCGTAGAGCTCGATCAGCGTGACGCCCGGGTCGACCGGCGCATGCAGCGTCCATTGCCCGGCCGACAGCGCGGGAATGCGCACCCGCGCGGCGTCGGTGAGCTGTCGCCAGTCGAGGTCGTCGAGGACGAGCGGGGGCAGCGGCATCAGACGATCTCCACGCTGGCGAGGTAGAACGGGAAGACGAGGTTGAAGCGGCTGTTGGTGCGCCGCACCTTGTAGGAGATCGACACCGTGACGCGCGCCTCCGCCCGTCCCGATGCGCTTGCCTCGGGCGTGGTGCCCGGATCGGCGACCTCGGGCTCGGCGCGCACTTCGATCAGGTCGACGCGCGGTTCGAAGTCGCGCACCGCGTCCTGGATGGACTGCTCGAGCCGGCGCAGGTACTGGTCGCTGCCGGGGGCGAAGACCAGCTGCGGCGCCTCGGTGCCGAAGGTCGGACGCATCACGCGCTCGCCCACTGCCGTGAGCAGCAGGATTCGCAGCGACTGCTCGACGTTCGCCTGGCCCTCGCACCAGCCCAGCGAACCCGTGTCGTCCGGCAGCAGGGGAAAGCGCCAGCCGCGCCCGAGGAATTCGTTGGCCATGCTCACCCCACCATCACCTGCGTGGACAACGCGTTGGGCGGCATGGGCACGGTAGGCGGCGTCGTGGGCAGGCCCGGCGCCGTGGAGGTGTGCACGTGTGCGGCGAAGTAGGTCGCGAAGGTCGTGCCCAGGATCACGGGTTGCGCCGCCCCGTTGCCGATCTCGATGTGGCCCGACTGCAGCGCGACGCTGGTGGCCTTGACCACGGCGTTGGTCGCCTCGATGGTCACCTGCGACGACGAGCCGTCCAGCACCACGCTCTGGCCGCCGGTCGTCTTGAGCGTGACCTTCTTGGAGTCGTCCTCCATCTCCAGCGTGAGGCCGCCGGCGGTGGTCAGCGTGACCCGCTTGTCGTGGTCGTCGAACACGATCTCGTGGCCGCCCTTGGTGCGGATCAGCTTGCGGTCGGTCGTCTTGTCGCGGTGGCTGGAGGGCTTGTCCTTGCCGTTGTAGAGGCCGCCCATGATCACCGGCAGGCGCATGTCGCCGTGGATGAAGCTCACGAGCACCTCGTCGCCCACCTCCGGCACGAAGAGCGCGCCGTAGCCGTTGCCCGCATAAAGCTGGCAGACGCGGCACCACTCGGTGACCATCTGCTCGTCGAACCAAGGGAACCGGATCTTGACGCGGCCCTCCTTCAGGGGGTCGACGGCGTCCACGACGATGGCCTCGACGACACCGTAGTAGCGCCGGTCGGTGCTCTGCGCGCGCGGCACCGTGGCGTGGCGGGTGACGATCATGGCGTGCCTCCTGCCTTGGTGCCGCCGTCCGTCGAGCGGCGCACGGTGAAGCCCGTGGTGTAGCCGTTGTTGCCGATCACGTGCTCCACGCGCGTGACGTAGTACTGGCCGCTGAAGCGCTGCCCCACGCCGGCCACGTTGACGTTGTCGCCGGGGCGCATGTCGGGCAGGCCGATCGCCTGGCCGGTCGCCTGCAGGAACTCGTAGGCGCGTTCGCGCAGCAGGCTCACGGCGAGGGCCTTGGCCTCCTCCGCGGTCTGCACCGGCCAGTCGACGACGATCTCCTCCTTGCCGGCCAGCTTCGCCTGCGCGACCTCCGGGCCGGACGTGCCCGACGAGGACTTGCCCGCCAGGTCGTCCTTGGTGGCGGTGGCGACGATGACGGCCTTCTTCGCCGGATCCCAGCCCTTGACCGTGACGCGGCTGACCTGGCGCGCGGCCGTCAGCTCGGGCGTGAAGCTCACCATGTTCTTGCCCCATTCGAAGTTGTACGTGAGGCGCTGGCTGCTGGAGCGGCCGTCGGTGGGCTTGAGGAAGTACAGCGTGTCCTTGCCGGTGTCGGGATCGACGCCGACGTAGCAGTCGTAGTCGATGCGCGTCGCGCGCTCCTTCAGGAACACGGCATCGTCCTGGTTGCGCTGCACGACGACGGGGTGCTGCGGGCCGTCCGTGTCGGGCGCCTTGATCTGCAGCGAGTTGCGCGTCGCCACCTCCTGGGCGATCTGCCAGTCGCGCTTGTTCGTCCAGTACTTGACGTCGCCCTTGCCAGGCTTGCGGTCGCGCAGCTTGACCAGGTTGTCCTGGCCCGACACGCCGATGGTGGGCGGCCCGGACTCGGGGAACTTGGGCGTCAGCTTGGTGATCACGCCGGTGAACATCGTGCGCATGCGGTCGACGTAGCCCATCTGGACCTCGACCTTGTTGCCGAGGTCGAACAGCTTGGAGTCGCTGCACTTGAACGTGGCCTCG
>DASQCX010000017.1:0-1589 GCA_035634455.1 Burkholderiaceae bacterium | reverse complement strand
CAGCTGGCACAGCGCGACGACCAGCGCCATCAGCGCCAGCTCCAGCGCGAGGCCCTGCCTGAGCGTCTCCGTCACGCGCTCGGGACGGCGTCCACCGAAGTTCTGGCCCGCGATCGCCGGGATCGCGAACGAGATCGCCATCGAGGGCATCGCCAGTGCCTGCATCACCCGCGCGGCGATGCCGAAGCCGGCCTGGGCGTCGGCGCCGAAGCCGCGGATCAGCCAGTAGTTGGCCGAGTTGAGCAGCACCATGATGATGAACTCGCCGCCGGCGGGCAGGCCGACCTGCAGCATGCGGCCCAGGATCTGCCGGTCGGGCCGCGGCAGGCCGGCGGGCAGCGCGACGACGTCGCCGAGCTGGCGCAGGTAGCGCGCCAGCAGCAGCACGCCCGCGGCCACCGACACGCTGGTGGCCAGTCCCGCGCCCGCGACGCCCAGCGCGTGGCCGGTGCCCCAGCCGGCGATGAGGATCGGCGCCAGCACGATGTTGAGCCCTACCGTGGCGACCTGCACGACCATGCCCGGCTTCGCGATGCCGGCGCCGCGTAGCACCGAGCCCACGACCGCCAGCACGAACTGCAGCGCCAGGCCCGGCAGCGACCACAGGACGAAGGAGACGCCGGCGTGCGCGATGGCCGCGTCGGCGGCCACGCCGCGCATGTAGGCGGGCGCGAAGGCGACGCCCAGCACGACGGTCGCGGCGACGCAGGCCAGTCCGAGCAGCAGGGACTGCCGGAACACGCGGCTGGCGCGTGCACTGTCCTTGGCGCCGAGCGCCTGCGCCACCAGCGCGACGGTGCCCACGCCCAGCATCTGCGTCAGCGCCATCACCAGCATGGTGACGTTGCCGGCCGCCGCGACGCCGGCGACGGCCTCCTTGCCGATGCCGGACACGAAGTACAGGTCGACCATGAGGTACAGCGTCTGCACCAGCATGCTCACGGTGATGGGGATCGCCATCGCGATCAGGTGGCCCCGGATGGAGCCCTGGGTCAGGTCACGCATTTCAGCTTTCTCGTCGAATGAGGGAGGCGCGGCGGCGCGGGCATGCCGCGACGCCGCGTCGATGCGGGCGCGTTGCCGCGCGCTCAGGCCGCCGGCGCTGCCTGGGCGGCGCGTGGCAGCTCGTGCGGCGGGCGCTGCGTGCGCCGCCGCGTCCGCGTGCGCGCGGACGCGCGCAAGGCCTGCAGCAGCGCGCGCGCCTCGTCGCCGGGCTCGAGCGCGAGCTTGCGGTACTCGCTGCAATCGCTCTTGCGTGTCATCAGCCGGTGGTTGATGAGCTCGCGCCGCAACGTCACGTGGTCGCCGTAGGTGTGCCAGCCCTTGAGGATCTTGTTGACCTCGGCCTCGGTGTAGACGCGGCGCGCGTCGAAGCGCGTCCACAGCACCCACATGACCAGGCGCTGCACCGACAGCTTGGGCGGCCAGTGTTCGAGGCGGCCGGCGGCGTCGAACTGCTCGAGCGCCTTCTTCGCGTGCGCGCTCAGCACCGGCGCGGCGAGCGCGGGTTGGACGGCGGGATCCGCGATCTCGGGGGCGTCGAACCAGGCGTCGGCGGCGATGGCTACCGGCGCTGCCGCGGCGGCCGG
>DASQCX010000016.1:0-4474 GCA_035634455.1 Burkholderiaceae bacterium | reverse complement strand
GGTCGTCGGCATCAGCCGGGCCCACACGAGCATGACGACGATGCCCAGCACCTGCGAGCCCGTCTCCATCAGCGTCAGGCGCCCGACCTCGATGCGCCGGTTCGCCAGCGCGACCTGGGTGGACGAGAAGCCGACGATCAGGGACGCCAGGCCCAGCGCCGGCATGATCGCCACCAGCACGGGCTGGCCGTAGCCCCTGGCGGCGAACGGCGCCGCGATCGCCATGGCCGCGACGATCAGCAGCCCCTTGACGATCTGCAGCGTCCAGATGGTGTCAAGGAAGGCCGGGTCGTGGACGCGCTGGCTGCGCACCACGGCCTGCTGCAGGCCGACGTCCGACAGCAGGTTGGCGGCGGTGAGGATGGACTGCGCGATCGCCATCAGGCCGAAGGCGCCCGGGAACAGCAGCCGCGTGAGCAGCAGGTTGCTGCCGAAGCGCAGCAGCTGGCTGCCGACGTTGCCCAGCATCGTGACGCTGCCGGCGCGGATCACGCGGGCCAGCAGCGAGTCGCCGGCGACGAGGCTCGCGTTCATCCGCGGCCCGCCGATTCCAGCAGCGCCACCGCGGTGGCCACCGCCTGCTCCGGCGTCGCCGCGCGGCGCACGTGCGGAATGCCGGAAGTCCACGCGGCGATGAAGTTCTGCACCTTGCCGTAGTGGTTGTCGAGGACGACGTGCGGCACCCCGAGCAGCGTGCACAGGATGTGCGCATGCAGGCGGTCGGTCACGACGACCCGCCCGCGCGACAGCAGCCGGCCGCCGCGCTCGATGCGCGCCCACGCAGCCGCGTCCCACGCCGCCCGCAGCGCGCGGAAGAAGCCCGGCACGCGCGTCAGGCGGCCGAAGGCGCGCGGCCAGATGCGCGCGGCGATGCGGCGGCTCAGCGTCATCGGCTCGTCGAGCCAGTCGACGATCTCGAAGCTGCGCCCGCTGCGCTCGAGCAGCGCCTGCAGGCCTTCGGTGACGCGCTCCTTGTCCGTGCGGGCAAGCGCCAGGATGTCGACGCCCGGCACGGCGCGCCGCAGCTTGCCGTGCAGGAAGAACGCGGAGTCGCAGCACAGCACCGTGCGCGCCCCGAGCCGGTCCCGCGACAGCCGGTGGCTGGGCTCGTCGCGCACCATCATCGTGAAGTCGGGGTGGGCGGCGATCAGCTGGCGCGTGCGTTCCAGCGCCGCCTCGTCGTCGTAGTGGATGCTCTGCGGCAACTGGATGATCGGATAGTCCCGGAACAGCGCCAGCACCGTCTCGCGATGCGCCTGGCACTCCGGCCAGAGCGTGCCGAAGTTGCCGCCCCCATGGATGAGGATGACGCCGCGGGGCATGCGCTCGCGCAACACCTGCGGGCTGAGCGACAGGAAGCTGTCGACGTAGGCGATGGCCACGCCCAACTCCTTGAGCGCGGCGATCTCGCCGGCCCAGATCGCGCTGTCGCCGACGTTGCCGTGATCCGGGAAATCGAGCAGGGCGCAGCGGTCATGGCCCTTCAGGGTCTCGCGCAGGGTCTGCAGCGCGACCCCGGCAATGGCTTCTGGCGACGAAGTCATGAAACGGTCTTCGATTCCTGTAGTCGATTCAAGGCCATCCGGCACGCCTGCGCGCGCCGGCGGAAGAGGGCTGCGAAGGCTGCGCCGGGAATTCGGGCAACCCGTGCGCAGGCGTCCGGGAAGGGGCCTGCGTCAGCCGCGCCAGCTCGGCAATCGCCGGGCCAGCCCGGGTGCGCGACGAGGCGCGCGCATCGGCCGGCGTGGTGGCGGCGATCGGCGCCCTCAACCGGCCGGTGCGGCGGGCGGACGGCGCAGCAGCGCGATCGCGAGCAGGCGCCAGCCCTCCTGGCGCGCGGGCAGCGCGCGGATCGCCTTGAAACCGTAGACCATCGCCGTGCGGCGAAAGCCCGCGGCGTACGCCATCCAGCCGTATTGCAGCGCGAAGCGCATGCGCGAGACCGGCGTCTCGTCGGGGCGCCATTCCGCGGTCGCCTCGAAGCGGCCGTCGGCGATGCCACGGCGCGCCCACGCGTCCGCGCACGCGCGCCGCGCCGCGTCGCGCTGGCGGCCCTGGGCGGCCCGGCCGCTGATCGAGTCCGAACGCACGCGGTAGCACAGCAGCGGCTCGGCCAGGTTGGCGAGCGTGCCCAGCTCGCCCAGCCGCAGCCACAGGTCGAGGTCTTCCGCGGGATAGAACGCCGCGCGGTAGCCGCCCGCCCGCCGCAGCGCGGACGCGCGGATCATGGCGGACGGATGCGAGATCGGCGCGTGCCCGCGCAGCGCGCTCCGCTGGATGGCGGCGTCGTCGGCGGGCACCCGGATCTGCGCGATGCGGCGGTCGGACTCGTCGATCATCCAGTAGGCGCAGCCGACGCAGACGGCCGCGGGATGCCACAGGAGGAACTCCAGCTGTCGCGCAAGACGCTGCGGCAGGCAGACGTCGTCGGCGTCCATGCGCGCGAGGAATTCGCCGCGCGCGGCGTCGGCCAGTTCGTTGAGCGTGGCCACCAGGCCGCGGTTCTCGCGGCGGATGACGCGCACGCGCGGGTCGCGGCGTGCCAACTCGTCGGCAATCTTTCCCGATCCGTCCGTCGAACCGTCGTCGAGGATCAGGCACTCGAAGTCCCGGAAGGTCTGCGCTAGCACGCTCTCGACGGCGGCGCGGAAGAACGCGCCGCCATCGTGGACGGGGATCAGGACGGAAACGACGGGCGGGCGGTCTTCCTGGGTCATGCGGCGGCGGCTGGTCGGGCGTGCCGGCGGGCAGGCATTAACGATGCCCGGCCGCGCGCAGGGCCGCCCGCCTCAGGCGGGGCCCCAGGCCGCGAAGTCCGGGTTCTCGAAGCCCGGCTTGCCGTAACCCAGCGGCGCGCCGTCCAGCGTCCGCACGGCGCCGCCGGCCGCGCGCAGGATCGCGTCGCCGGCGGCGGTGTCCCATTCCATCGTGCGGCCGAAGCGCGGGTAGACGTCGGCCTCGCCCGCGGCCACCAGGCACAGCTTCAGCGACGAGCCCACCGTGCGCTGGGCGGCGATGCGCCGGCCGGCCAGCAAGGTCGCGACGGCCGACTCGTCGCCGTGGTGGCGGCTGCCGACGACGGTCAGGCCCTCGTCCGGCACCGCGCGCACCTGGATCGCCCGGCGTCCCTGGCGGTCCTCGACCCAGGCCCCGCGCCCGGCCGCGCCGCCGTAGAGCAGGCCGAGCGCCGGCGCCAGCACCAGCCCCAGCACCGGCACGCCGTGGTCGACCAGCGCGATGTTGACCGTGAACTCGCCGTTGCGGCTGATGAACTCCTTGGTGCCGTCGATCGGATCGACCAGCCAAAAGCGATTGCTCACATCCGGAATATCGCCGGCGGACGCCGCCTCCTCGCCGACCACCGGGATGTCCGGCGCCAGGCGATGCAGGCCCGCGACGATCACCTTCTCGGCGCACTGGTCGGCGACCGTGACGGGCGATTCGTCGTCCTTGATCTCGACGTGGAAGTCGGTGGCGTAGACCCGCATCACGAGCGCGCCCGCCTCGTGGATGAGCGGCACCAGCCCGGCAAGCAGGGATTCGGGGGACGGGAGGCCGGCGGTCATGATGCTCATAAGGGGTATGCGAAACGCGCTCGATTATGACAAAATCGCGCCACTAAATGTTTTAGTGTCTCGATTTCGTGACCGCCCTCACCGCCAACCTGTCGCAACTGAACGCCCAGCGCCGCCGCGCGGTGCAGCTGCGGGTGGACGGCCACAGCCTGACTCGCGTGCGCGCGGAGACGGGCCTGAGCGTGCCCACCATCATCGCCGCGTTCAAGGCCTTCACGGAAGGCGGCTGGCACGCGGTCGACGTCGGCGCGCGCGGCCGGCCGCAGGGCACCGGGCGCACGCTGACGCAGCCGCAGGAGAGCGAACTCGCCCTGCTGGCGCTGTACGGCCCGCCCGAGGCGGCCGGCCAGCCCGCCGGGCTGTGGTCGGCGGACGCCGTGGCCGAGTGCGCGAAGCAGCGCTTCGGCGTCGAGCTGCACCCGCGCGCCGTCGCGCGCTGCCTGGCGCGCTGGGGCCTGACGCTGATGGCGCTGCGCGACGCCGCCGAGCGCACGCCCGCCGGCGCGGCCTGGCTCGCGACGCAGCAGCCGGCCGCCCGGGCCGCCGGCGCGGCGCGCACGTGGTGGTGCGGCGGCCTGCCGGCGCCCGCGGCCGACGCGGCGGGCAGCGCGCGCGGCCTGCTGGTGGCGGTCGACGCGCGCGGCCGGATCGCCTGGCTGCCCACGCCGTCGTTGAGCCTGCAGGACGCGTACATCGACTTCCTGGCCCGGCTGCAGGCGCAGGCGTCGCAACCGGTCGCCGCCTGGCTGCACGGCCTCGCGCTGGCGCGCGCGACGCAGCTCAACGACTGGATCGCCACGCAACCGCGGCTGCAGGTGCTCGCCTGCCCGATCGCGCTCGCGCGCCGCGCGCCGCCGGCCGACGAGATCGTGCGGCTGGCGCCGCCGGCGCTGGCGGCC
>DASQCX010000015.1:0-3803 GCA_035634455.1 Burkholderiaceae bacterium | reverse complement strand
CGGGCCGCGGCTCGCCGCCAATCGTCACCTCCGCGATGCGCCAGGGCGGCCGGCGGTGCGTGACCTCCGCCAGCTCGAACACCTTGCTGGCGGCCATGGCGGGCCGACCGATGCTGGCCAGGCCGGGGGCGGGCGGCTCCGTGCCCAGGCACGCGCCGTGCATCTTCGCCAGCTGGCGCAGCGGTCGCAGCAGGTCGGACTGTGCCTGGTAAGCGTGGTACATCATGAGCTCTCCAGGGGATGGGTCCGGAGAGGCCATGCAACTCGCGTGCCGTTGCCGTTCCGCGTGGCACGGCGCTTGCGTCGGCGGACACGCCGTCGCAACGAAAGACCACCATGGCCGCATCCGATCGCACCGTGTCGCGTCCTGCAGCTCGCAAGACGGCGGCCGGGTCCAGGCCGGCCGCCGCTGCGGCGGCGCCGCCGGCCACGCTGACCATCAGCAGCCGCAACTATTCGTCCTGGTCGCTGCGCGGCTGGCTGCTGGCCAGGTTCGCCGGGCTGGATTTCGTCGAGCGCATGGTGCCCATCGATGACGCCGAGGTGAAGCGCGAGCTGCTGCTGATGGCGCCCTCGATCCGCGTGCCCTGCCTCACGCACGAGGGCGCGAAGGTGTGGAACACGCTGGCGATCGCGCAGTATCTGGACGAGATCTTCCCGCAGGCCGGCCTGTTCCCGCAGGATCGCATCGCCCGCGCGCACTGCCGCTCGGTCAGCGGCGAGATGAACTCCGGCTTCGCCAACCTGCGCTCGTCGCTGCCGATGAACCTGAAGGCGCGCCACCCCGGTCACAAGATCTGGGCCGGTGCGCAGCCGGACATCGACCGCATCGTCGAGATCTGGACCGACTGCCTGGCCACCTACGGCGGCCCGTACCTGTTCGGTGCGCGTCGCAGCGTCGCCGACGCGATGTACGCGCCGGTGGTCACGCGCTTCCTCACCTACGACGTCAAGCTGAACCGCCCATGCATCGAGTACACGCGCACGATCATGGCGATGCCGGAGATGGTCGAGTGGGTCGCGGCCGCGCGACAGGAGCCCGACGACATCGAGGAACTCGACATGGACTTCTGAGCCCGTCCCGGCCCGCGATCACCAGCCTCGCGGCGCGGGCACCTCGCACTGCGGCGGCATGTCGATCGACTTGAAGTCCGCCGGCGCGACGATCTCGAGGTACTCCATGTCCGGCGAGTAGTCGAACAGGTAGTGCACGATCCCCGGCCGCTGGTGCACGCAGTCGCCGGCTTCCACCAGCGTCTCCTGGTCGCCGTACATGAACCTCGCCCAGCCCTTGGTCATCAGGACGATCTGGAACGCAGCCTCATGGCGGTGCCAGCCGGTGCCCTTTTCGGGTGCCATGTTGGCCTTCACGAGGTGCGCGATCACCGCGCCGTTGGTGGCGGCCGCGACGCCGAGGTCGCGGTACAGGAAGAAGTCGCGCAGGCCGTCGCTGCGCCAGGGCGTGTCCCCCGGCTTGACGTGCGAGAACCGGGTGGCTGTCTGATCCGTCATGGGCGAACCTCCTGGGAGACGAGGGAAACCGCATGACGGGCATGCATAAGGCATACCAGGATGCTGCACTGCAGCAGGGGTCAGGCGGCTTCGACGCGCCGCAGCCGCACGTGCGCGACCAGCCCGCCCTCCGGCGCGTTGGTCATCTCGAGGCTGCCGCCCATGCGCTGGATCGACTTCTTGACCACCGCCAGGCCCAGGCCCGCGCCGGTGGCCGAGGTGCGCGCCGTGTCGCCGCGGAAGAACGGCGTCGTGAGCTGCGTGAGCTTCTCGACCGGCACGCCGGGGCCGCGGTCGCGCACGGTGACGATGATCCACGGCCCGGCCTGCAGCTGGCCCACCTGCACCTCGGCGGGCACCGTCTCGGAGGCGCGGCCGTAGCGGCGCGCGTTCTCGAACAGGTTGGCGAACACGCGCCCGAGCTCGATCGGGTCGCCCAGCACGCGCGAGACCGGCGACAGCTGGATCGCGATGCGGATCTGGCTGGCGTCGCGGAAGGCCAGCGCCTCGCGCTCGACCACCGCGGCCAGCGGCACCGGCTCCAGCCGCGTGACGCCGGGGCGTGCGTAGTCCATGAACTTGTCGATGATCGCGTCGAGCTGGTCGATGTCCTCGGCGATGTGGCTGCGGGCCTCGTCGTCGGGCACGCTGATCTCGGCCTCCAGGCGGATGCGCGCCAGCGGCGTGCGCAGGTCGTGCGAGATGCCCGCCAGCATCACGGTGCGGTCCTGCTCCACCTTGGCCAGGTCGCGCGCCATGCGGTTGAAGCCGATGTTGACGGCGCGCACCTCGGGCGTGCCGACGCGCTCGTCGAGGCGGATGTCGTACTCGCCCTCGCGGATGCGGGCCGTGGCCGTCGACAGGTCCTTCAGCGGGCGGTTGATCAGGCCGGCGATCGTCGCCGAGCCGATGATGGTGGCCAGCAGCGCGATGCCCACCCACACGAACCAGGTGCTGGACGTCAGCGGCGTGACGCGCGCCGACTCGGCCTGCAGCCAGTAGCGGTCGTCGTCGATCGTGAAGCCGACCCATAGCGCGTCCTGGCCGTTGACCGCGCGCGCCACCACCGTGCCCTCGCCGAGGCGCACGCGCAGCTCGGCCGCGATGCGGCGCGTGAAGGCGTCGACCTCGTACGGCTCCCAGCGGTCCGTCGGCTCGCGCGGGAGCACGCGCACGGCCTCCTGGTCGGTCATCGACTTCATCAGCGCGATGCGCGTGATGCCGTCGACGTTCTTCATCGCGCCGCGCGACAGGTTCACCAGGCTGGCGATCTGCTGCGCGGCCAGGACGGCGCGCGGCTCGAACTCGAGCTGCCGCAGCGTCTGCACCCAGGCGAACACGCCGCCGACGAGCAGCAGCGAGAGCAGGAAGAACGTGCGCCAGAAGAGACTCAGCGACAGGAGCTTGCGGTCCATCCGGCGTTCACTGGTTCAAGGGTTCAGGCGGTCTCGCTGGGCACGAACACGTAGCCCACGCCCCACACCGTCTGGATGTAGCGCGGGTTGGACGGATCGGGCTCGATCATCTTGCGCAGGCGCGAGATCTGGACGTCGAGGCTGCGGTCGAAGGGCTCGAAGTCGCGGCCGCGCGCGAGCTGGGCCAGCTTGTCGCGCGACAGCGGCTGGCGCGGGTGGCGCACCAGCGCCTTGAGCATCGAGAACTCGCCGGTGGTCAGCGCGATCGGCTCGCCGTCCTTGGTCAGGCGGCGCAGCGACAGGTCGAACTCGAAATCGCCGAACTGCACCACCTGGGCGTCCTTGGCCGGGGCGCCGGGCGCTTCCTGCGGCGGGCGGCGGCGCAGCACGGCGTGCACGCGGGCCAGCAGCTCGCGCGGGTTGAAGGGCTTGGGCAGGTAGTCGTCGGCGCCGACCTCGAGGCCGACGATGCGGTCGACGTCCTCCACCTTGGCGGTGAGCATGATGATGGGCGTGCGGTCGCCGGCGGCGCGCAGGCGGCGGCAGATCGACAGGCCGTCCTCGCCCGGCAGCATCAGGTCGAGCACGATCAGGTCGATGTTCTCGCGCGTCATCAGGCGGTTGAGCGCCTTGCCGTCCTCGGCCAGCAGGACGTCGAAGCCTTCCTGGCTGAGATAGCGGCGCAGCAGGTCGCGGATGCGGGCGTCATCGTCGAGGACGACGATACGGTCTTGGCGGGTGCCTGGGACTGCCGACATGGATGGCTCCAACTAATATGTAACAGCCTCGATTCTGCGGGCCAAAAATCCGAAATTCACGTTTTTCAGCTCGACCTTTTAGTTCTGTTACAAATTCGCCAAAAACACGATAGCCGCG
>DASQCX010000014.1:0-5078 GCA_035634455.1 Burkholderiaceae bacterium | reverse complement strand
AGCGACCAGTGGCGATAGCGGGCGGGCTCGGTACGGTAGTCGACGCGATCCTGCGTCTCGGGGAGGGCGGCGTTCATCGAGGGTCTCCTGCAAGGCGCGCCTGGTGGCGCTTCCGACATGCAATATGATGCCTGTCTTCTACGTGAATGCATCATAGTGCATTCGATATGCAGGTCAAGACCCTTCATGAAAAAAAATGCCGACGCGAACCGGCGTCGGCATCGGGTTTCCGGTTTCCCGGAGGGCTCAGCCGTGCAGCCTGGCCTCCGTCACGCGGCTCAGCGCCTCGAGGACGTCGTCCTCGCTGCGGCCGCTCGTGTTGAGCGTCGCGTCGGCCTTGCCGTAGAACGCGGCGCGTCCGGCCAGGATGCGGCGCAGGTCGTCCATCGCCTCGCGGTTGCCGGCCATCGGCCGCAGGTCGCCCTGGGCGATGACCCGCTGCATGTGCTCTTCCGGGGAGGCCTGCAGCCAGACCGTCCAGCAATGCGCGAGCAGCAGGTTGAAGGTGGCGGGATCGGACACGATGCCGCCCGGCGTCGCGATGACGGCGTCGGGATAGAGCTGGATGGTTTCCTCGAGGGCGCGGCGCTCGTAGCGTCGATACGCGCCGGGTCCCAGCAGGTTGTGGACCTCGCCGAGCCTGCAGCCGGCGACGCGTTCGATCTCGCGGTTGAGCTCGACGAACGGGACGTTCAGCCGCTCGGCCAGCCGCGCGCCGAGCGTCGACTTGCCCGCGCCGCGCAGCCCGATCAGCGCGATGCGGGCCAGCCGCGCCGTCGGCCGGGCGCTCTCGCCGAACAGGTCGGCCAGCGCGATGCGGGCGCGGTGGAGGTCGGCCTCGTCGCGGTCGGCCAGGAGGTCGCGAATGAGCAGCCACTCCGGCGACGAGGTGGTTTCGTCGCCCACCAACTCGGCGATCTGGCAGCCGAGCGCCATCGCCACCTGGCGCAGCACCTGGACGGACGCGTTGCCCACGCCCAGTTCCAGGTTCGCGAGATGGCGCTCGGACACGGCCGAGGCGAGCGAGAGCGCGCGCCGCGTCATGCCCTTGCGCGCGCGCAGCGCGCGAACGCGCTCGCCGAGCGCGACCAGGAAGGGTTCGCGCTCCGTCTCGCCGCTGCGGGCGTCCGGCGCGGCCAGGTCGGAAGGGTCGTTCATGTTCATGTCGCTGGAAATTCCTGACCTGGAGGATGCATTATAGTGCTTGACGAGGTCAAGCCATCGCGATACCTTCGCGGCATGCAGTTTAGTGCCGCTTTTGCGATGAGAACTTGACCATGAGCAATTCCGTGCAGGAGGACTTCGCCCGGCGGGTCGCGGTGCTGACGTCCGCGATCGCGGGGCGAGCCCTCGACGACGACCTCGCCCGCGACCTCAACGAACGGCACGGGCCCGGCAGTGTCGCCTACGAATCCCTGGCCGCGGCCTGCCGGGCCGGCGTGGCCGAGGGTTGGATGTGCCAGCGCGAGCACGGCGGCATCCGCTTCGGCCGCGTGCTGAAGGCGACGCCGCGGACGCACGGCTTCTCGGTCGACGTCGTCGACATGGACGACATCGCGGGCCCGCACCACCGCCACCCGAACGGCGAGATCGACCTGGTCATGCCCTTGGCGTCGGGCGACGGCGTGGCGGCGGGCGGCGCGGCGACCTTCGACGGCCAGTCGGCCGGATGGAAGGTCTACGGCCCCGGCTCCGCCCATCGCCCTACCGTCCGCGGTGGTCGTGCCCTCGTCCTCTACCTGCTGCCGGACGGCGCCATCGAATTCACGCGCTGAGCGTTCCTGCGCCGAAGGAACGCCGTCCGACGCATATTCCAACGACAGGCGACCGGCCGCTTCAAGCAAGGCCGGCCCGAAGGAGACCGCCATGAATCCGACGACCTCGACCCTGCCCGACGGCGTCACCGCGCCGCCCGACGCGTTCAACTTCGCGCGCCACCTGCTCGAGCAGAACGCCGCGCGGGCGGCCAAGACGGCCTTCATCGACGACCAGGGCGCGCTGAGCTACGGCGCGCTCGACGAGCGGGTGCGGCGCCTCGCGGCCGGCCTGGTCGCGTTCGGCGTCAAGCGCGAGGAACGCGTCCTGATCCTCATGCAGGACACGACCGACTGGCCGGTGGCCTTCCTCGGGAGCATCTACGCCGGCGTCGTCCCGGTCGCGGTCAACACGCTGCTCACGCCCGACGACTACGCCTACATGCTGGAGCACTCGCGCGCGCAGGTCGTGCTCGTGTCGGGCGCGATCCTGCCCGTGCTCAAGGCGGCGCTGGTCAAGAGCGACCACGAGGTGCAGAAGGTCGTCGTCTCGCGCCCGATCGCGCCGCTGGACTTCGGCGAGGTCGAGCTGGAGGCCTGGATGACCCGCCACGCGCCGGCCGCGCGCTCCGCGCCGACGCATGCGGACGACCCGTGCTTCTGGCTCTATTCGTCGGGATCGACCGGCCGGCCCAAGGGCACCGTCCATTCGCAGGCCAATCCGTACTGGACGATCGAGCTCTACGCCAAGCGCGTCCTGCAGCTGCAGGAGTCGGACATCGCGTTCTCCGCGGCCAAGCTGTTCTTCGCCTACGGCCTGGGCAACGGCCTGACGTTCACGATGGGCGTAGGCGCGACCGCGCTGCTCATGGCGGAACGCCCGACTCCCGACGCCTTCTTCAAGCGCCTGCGCGGCCAGGTCGGCGGCGTCAAGCCGACGGTGTTCTTCTGCGCGCCGACGGGCTACGCGAGCCTGCTGGCGCATCCGGACGTGCCCCGCCGCGAGGAGCTGGCGCTGCGCCTGGGCTCGTCGGCCGGCGAGGCGCTGCCGTCCGAGATCGGCGAGCGCTTCCGCGAGCGCTTCGGGGCGGACATCGTCGACGGCCTGGGCTCGACCGAGATGCTGCACATCTTCCTGTCCAACCGGCCGGGCGGCGTGCGCTACGGCACGACCGGCTGGCCCGTCCCCGGCTACACGATCGAGCTGCGCGGCGAGGACGGCCGCCCGGTGCCCGACGGCGAGCCAGGCGACCTGTTCATCCAGGGGCCGTCGTCCGCGATGATGTACTGGGGCAACCGCGAGAAGACGCGCGAGACCTTCCAGGGCGGCTGGACGCGCAGCGGCGACAAGTACATCCACAACGCCGACGGCACCTACACCTACGCCGGCCGCAGCGACGACATGCTCAAGGTCAGCGGCATCTGGGTGAGTCCGTTCGAGGTCGAGGCCACGCTGGTGCAGCATCCCGCCGTGCTGGAGGCCGCGGTGATCGGCGTCGACGGCGACGACGGCCTGGTCAAGACCAAGGCCTTCGTCGTGCTGAAGAACGGCGGATCGGCCACCGAGACCGACCTCAAGGCCTTCGTGAAGACGAAGCTCGCGCCCTACAAGTACCCGCGCGTCATCGAGTTCGTCGCCGAGCTGCCCAAGACGGCCACCGGCAAGATCCAGCGCTTCAGGCTGCGCGAGCTCGAACGCGCGGCGAAGGCGGTCGCGTGAACGGCGGACGCGAGATCCCGCGTCGCGGCAACCTCATTTCGCCCACACCAGCGTCCGGTGCCCGCCCGGTTCCTTGCAGGCGGTCCACGTTGCGGCGCTGACAATCGCCGGCGCGCGAGCCCGCCGCTTGCGCTGATGTATCGTCGTCGTCACCGGCGGCGGCAGACGCCGTCTGCACGACGCATCGGATCTGCACGAACTGAAAGGGAGACGCCTCATGTCCAAGGTCAGGGTGGCCGGCTTCGGAATGTCCATCGACGGCTTCGGGGCCGGTCCACGGCAGAGCATCGACGACCCGCTGGGGGTCGGCGGCCCGGCGTTGATGGAATGGGCCTTCACGACGCGCACCTTCCAGCGGATGCACGGGGGCGGCGGCGGCGACACGGGCGTCGACGAAGACTTCGCGGCGCGCAGCTTCGCCAACGTCGGCGCGTGGATCCTGGGGCGCAACATGTTCGGCCCCGTGCGCGGCCCCTGGCCCGACGAGTCGTGGAAGGGCTGGTGGGGCGACGAGCCGCCGTATCACGTGCCGGTCTTCGTGCTCACGCACCACGCGCGCGACCCCGTCGTGATGCAGGGCGGCACGACGTTCCACTTCGTCACCCAGGGCATCCACGCCGCGCTGGACGCGGCGCGCAAGGCCGCCGGCGATCGCGACGTGCGCATCGGCGGCGGCGTGGCGACCGTCCGCCAGTACCTGCAGGCGGGGCTGGTGGACGAGGTGCACCTCGCGCTGTCCCCGGCGCTGCTTGGGCAGGGCGAGGCCCTGCTGTCCGGCATCGACCTGGCGGCGCTCGGCTTCAGGTGCACCGAGCACGTCGCCTCGCCGCACGCGATGCACGTCGTGCTGTCGAAATAGGGCGTCGCCCGGGGCGCGTCATGGACGCCGCGCGACGCTCGCGAGGGCGCCGACGAGCGCGCCCGGCAGCGCCAGCGACACGACGGCGACCGTTCGCATGCCGGCGGGGGTATCGATCGCGACCGCCTGCCCGGCGGCGTCCTCGGCCACCCCGGTCGCGAACGACGCCGGCTCGATCCGCAGGCCGGCGCCCAGCGCCTTCAGGCACGCCTCCTTGCGCGTCCATCCGGCCAGGAGCCGTCGCGATCGCTCCGTGCCCTCGACGGCCCGCAAGCCGCGGCATTCCTCCGGCGTGAAGCAGCGCGCCAGCAGGTCGTCGATGCCGGCGACGGGCTTGTCCAGCTCGATGTCGACGCCGATCTCGATCCCGGACGCGCCGGCATGCGCCACGCCGATCAGCGCCCACGGGCCGCTGTGGCTGTGGCTGAACGCGCAGTCCGGATGGTCGACGAGCCCGGGCTTGCCGAACTCGCCCTGGCCGAGGCGCAGCGATGCGGCGTCCGAGCCCGTGCGCAGCGCCAGCACGCGGCGCAGGGCGCGGCGCGACGCCGCCCAGCGGCGGCGGTCGCGCTCGAAGACGAAGCGGTCGGCACGATCGCGCTCCTCGCCGCTCAGCAGCGCGAACGTGTCGGCAGGCGGCTCGGCGTCGAGGTCGCACAACCAGAGATCGGCCGCGAGGGCCGTGCCCAGCGGGCGCAATTCGAAGGTCATGGCCGGTTCGCGTCGTCAATCGGAGCGAATCCTG
>DASQCX010000013.1:0-3840 GCA_035634455.1 Burkholderiaceae bacterium | reverse complement strand
CTCGACTGGCTCTGCTACACGCTGTCCGACGCCGCCCCGGCGCAGCGCGTGTGGCTGACCTCCAGCGAGCTGTCGCGCGGACGCATCGACGCGGTGGTCGCCGCCGAACTGCCGGCCGGTGCCTCCGCCAGCCCGCAGTGTCCCGACCTGCCGGCCAAGTTCAAGCCGGTGCGCTTCGACGACGGCCTGTGGCTGGGCACGCCCGGCGCCGATCTGCGCAAGGCGCTCGGCATGCCGGCCAAGCCGGGCACCTATTTCTCCAGCCTGTTCCAGGGCCAGACGGGCAACCTGCAGATGGTCAGCTCGACGGTGATCGAGTTCCGCGGGCCGCGCGCCGTCGCGTTGCACGTCGCCCACTCCTCGCAGAACTAGGGCGACTTGCGGTCCCTTTCCGCGTCTTTTCGCGCTTTCGCCGCGGCCCGGATACCTGATGCTCCCGGGTGACGGTCGCCCCCGCGCATGCGGGTCGGCCGATTCCACAAACAGTCGAGACACCATGCCCCCTGCCTGCCCTGCGCCGCCCCGGCGGCCGCCGGCGCCACGCCGCGCCGCGGCCGCGCTCGCCCTGGCGGCGCTGGCGTGGCTGGCGCCCGGCCCGGCGCGGGCGGACGCCCTGCGCGTCGCCGTCTCGCGCGGTCCGCTGTCGCTGCCGCTGTTCGTGGCGCAGCGCCAGGGCTTCCTCGCCGGCGAGGGGCTGGACGTGGCGTTCGTCGACTGCCTCGGCGGCCGGCGCTGCCTGCGTCTCGTGCTCGACGGCAAGGCCGACGTGGCCACCTGCGCGGAGATGGCCGTCGTCCAGGAGGCGTTCGCGCACGCCGACGCCGCCATCGTCGCGACGATGGTGCACGCCAGCGACAACCTCAAGCTGGTCGTCCGCAAGAGCAGCGGCATCGTCCGCAGCGAGCAGCTGGACGGCCGGCGGGTGGGCGTCATCGTCGGCACCACCGCGCAGTACGAGCTCGAGTCCCACCTGCTCGACCTCGGCATCGATCCGCGCCGCGTCACGGCGGTGCCGGTGCAGCCCGAGGACATCGTGGCCGCGCTCAGGGACGGCCGCATCGACGCCGCCGCCGTCTGGGAGCCGTTCGGCTACGCCGCGCTGCACGGCGCCGACGCGGTCGGGCTGCGCCTGCCGCTGGCCGGCGGCTACATCGAGAACTACACGCTGGTGGCGCGCCAGCCGCTGCTCGCGCGCCGCGGGGACGCGGTCGTGCGGCTGCTGCGGGCGGTCGAGCGCGCCGAGCAGTTCATCCAGGCGCGGCCGGCCGAGGCGCAGGCGATCCTGCGCGAGCAGCTGCAGGTCGACCAGGGCTTCGTCGACTGGGTCTGGGGCGGGCTGGCCTGGCGGCTGTCGCTGGACCAGGCGCTGCTGTCGACGATGGAGGGCGAGGCGCGCTGGGCGCAGCGCGAGCGCCACGTCGCCGAGGGCGCGCGGCCCAACGTGCTGACGCTGGTGAACGCCGGCCCGCTGAAGGCGGTCAAGCCGGCGGCCGTCGGGATCGGCGGCTAGGGGCTCGCGATGCGCATCCGCAACCAGCTCCTCGTCTTCATCACGGCCTCGGTCTGCACCGGCGTGCTGGCGGCCGCGATCGTGTTCGCGGCCGGCCGGCGCGAGGACGCGGCCAGCGACGCGCTGGCGCGGGCGCAGGTCACCGAGCACGAGGTCGCGGGCCTGCTCGCGCTGACGCAGGAGTACGCGCGCTACGCCGAGCCGCGCGCCGCCGAGCAGTGGCGGCTGCGCCATGCCGCGATCGCGCGGGCGCTGGCCGACGATCGCCTCGCCGGCGCCGGCAGCCCTGCGCTGGTGGAGCTGCGCGACGTCGCGCAGGCCCTGCTGCCGCTGTTCGCGCGCCTGGAGAGCCTGCCGGCGGGCAACGACGAGTTCACCCAGCGCCGCAAGGAGGCGCTGCTGGACCAGCTGCTGACCAACACCCAGGCGATGAGCGACTACGCCTACCAGTGGTTCCAGGATTCCGTGGCGCAGCGCCGCGCGGCCGAGGCCGAGTTCCGCTGGATCGCGCTGGCCGCGCCGTGCGTGATGCTGCTGATGCTGGCGGCCAGCGGCGTCGTGGTGCGGCGCCGCGTGCTGCTGCCGATGCAGCGCCTGGACCGCGCCGCCGCCGCGATCCGCCGCGGCGACCTGAGCTTCCGCCTCGACAACACCGCGCAGGACGAGTTCGGCGAGCTGTCGCGCGAGTTCGACGCGATGACCGCGGCGCTGATCGCCAGCGACGCGCAGCGCGACCGCTCCGAGCAGCAGCTGCGCGACATCACCGACAACCTGCCCGCGCTGGTTTCCTACGTCGACCCCGGGCACCGCTACCGCTTCGCCAACGAGAAGCACCGCGAGTGGCTGGGCCACGATCCGGCCGCCATGGTGGGGAGCCCCGTGGCGCAGGTGCAGGGCGAGGACGTGTACGCCGTGATGCGAGGCCAGCTCGACAAGGCGCTGGGCGGCGAGCGCGTGCAATGGGCGCGCACCGTGCAGCGCGACGGCGCCGAGCGCCACCTGCTGGTCGAGTACATCCCCGACCGCGGCGCCGACGGCCGCGTGCGCGGCTGCTACGCACTGACGATGGACATCACGCAGCGGCGCGCCGCCGAGCTGGCGACCGCGCGCAGCGAGCAGCGCATGGCCGACCTCACCAACGCGATCCCCGCGATGGTGGGCTACTTCGACATGCAGGAGACCTGCCTCTACGCCAACGACGCCGGCCTGCGCTCGCTGGGCGTCGACCGCGCGCGCATCCCCGGCATAGTCATGCGCGAGGCGCTCGGCGAGACGGTCTACGCGCAGCACGAGCCCTGCGTGCGCGAGGTGCTGCAGGGCCGGCGCGCGCGCCTCGAGGGCAAGGTGGAGTTCTCGGGCCGCGAGGCGCATTTCCAGGCGCACCTGATCCCCGATCACAGCGGTGGCGGCGGCGTGCAGCGCGGCTTCTACCTGATGACCTTCGACATCACCGCGCTGAAGGAAGCCGAGGCCAGGCGCGCCAAGGTCGAGGGATGGCTGCGGGCGATCACCGACAACCTGCCGGTCGCGATCGCCTACATCGACGCCGAGCAGCGCTACCGCTTCATCAACCGTTCCGCGCTGGAGTGGCTCTTCCGCCACGACGACGAGGTGATCGGCCAGCGCATCGGCGACATCCTGCCGCCGGTTGCCTATGCGCGGCGCCGTGCGGCGATCAAGCAGTGCCTGGGCGGCGAGCGCGTCACCTTCGAAGCGGAAGCCATCGTCGGCGACGACGCGCGTGTCCTGAGCTATGTCTATCTCCCTGATATCGAGCAGGACGGCCGGGTCGCCGGCCTGTACGCCCTCGCAACGGACGTCTCTGCGCTGAAGAACGTCGAGAAGCAGCTGAGCCTGCTGGCGCGCTCCGACCCGCTCACCGGCCTGGCCAACCGCTACTCGTTCAACGAGACCTTCCCGCTCGCGCTGTCGCGGGCGCGCCGGGCGATGTCGGGGATCGCGCTGATGTACCTCGACATCGACCACTTCAAGAGCATCAACGACACGCTGGGCCACGCCGCCGGCGACGCGGTGCTCAAGGCGTTCGCGGCGCGGCTGCAGCACAGCGTGCGCGCCACCGACACCGTCGCGCGCCTGGGCGGCGACGAGTTCGTGGTGCTGCTGGAAGGCCTGTCCGACGCCGATGAACCGCAGCTCGTGGCGCGCAAGATCGTCGGCAACGTCCGCCGCCCGCTCGAGATCGAGGGCCGCACGATGGCGCTGACCACCAGCATCGGCATCGCGTTCCGGCGCGAGGTGGCCGCGGCCGATGCGGCCACCGCCGAGACGCTGATCGGCCGTGCCGACGCCGCGCTGTACGCCGCCAAGAA
>DASQCX010000012.1:0-3774 GCA_035634455.1 Burkholderiaceae bacterium | reverse complement strand
GAAGGCGTCGGCCATGATGGCCAGGCCCTCGTCGACCAGCGCGTCGCTGGCCGTCAGCGGCACCAGCACGCGCACCACGTTGGCGTAGGAGCCGCACGACAGCAGGATCAGCCCGCGCTTGGCGGCTTCCGCGCACAGGCGCTTGGTGAGGTCGGCGTCGGGCTTGGCGACGTCGCCGTCCTTGAACAGCTCGATGGCCACCATGGCGCCCAGGCCGCGCACGTCCTTGATTTCCTTGTGCGACGCGGCGATCTTCTTCAGGCCCGCGACCAGGCGCTCGCCGATCGCCTTCGAGCGGTCCAGCAGCTTCTCCTCCTCGAACACGTCCAGCACGGCCAGCGCGGCGGCGCAGGCCAGCGGCGAGCCGGCGTAGGTGCCGCCCAGGCCGCCGGGGCCGGGCTTGTCCATCAGGTCGGCGCGGCCGATGACGGCCGAGATCGGGAAGCCGCCGGCCATGGACTTGGCCATCGTGATCATGTCGGGCGCGACGCCCCACTGCTCGCAGGCCAGCCAGGTGCCGGTGCGGCCGGCGCCGGTCTGCACCTCGTCGGCGATGAAGACGATGCCGTGCCTGTCGCACAGCGCGCGCAGCGCCTGCGCGAACGCCGGCGAGATGGCGTAGAAGCCGCCTTCGCCCTGCACCGGCTCGACGATGATCGCGGCCACGCGCTCGGGCTCGACGTCGTACTTGAAGATGGCTTCGATCGAGGCCAGCGCGTCGGCTTCGGAGACGCCGTGCAGCGCGTTCGGATACTTGGCGTGGTAGACCTCGGCCGGGAACGGGCCGAAGCCGGCCTTGTACGGCGCGACCTTGCCGGTCAGCGCCATGCCCAGCAGCGTGCGGCCGTGGAACCCGCCGCCGAAGGCGATGACGGCCGAGCGCCTGGTGGCCGAGCGCGCGATCTTGACGGCGTTCTCGACGGCCTCGGCGCCGGTGGTCAGGAAGAAGGCCTTCTTGGCGAAGTCGCCCGGCGCCTTGGCGATCAGGCGCTCGGCCAGCTCGATGTAGGGCTCGTAGGCCAGCACCTGGAAGCAGGTGTGGTGCACCTTGTCGAGCTGCGCCTTGACGGCCGCCACGATCTTCGGGTGGCGATGGCCCGTGTTCAGCACCGCGATGCCGCCGGCGAAGTCGATGTAGCGCTTGCCCTCGACGTCCCACACCTCGGCGTTCTCGGCGCGCTCGGCGACGATGTCGTAGCTCTGGCCCAGGCCCGAGGGCAGGGCGGCGCGGCGGCGCGCCATCAGGGCGGCGTTGTTCAGGTGGGCTTCACGTTGCATGGGGGACTCCGGCGCTGCGGGGAGCGCGTTGCTTGAACGATGAGGACGGGCTGGGATGCCAATCCGCAACGATCGACTGTAGTGCCGGCGAACCGGTACAGCCATGTACAGTTGGCCTGCAAGGCCTGTGCACTGTGCTGGCCGCCGACCCTGTACAGATCCATGTTCACGCTGCAACCCGACTCCCCCACGCCGCTGGTCACGCAGATCGTCGACGGCCTGCGCCGGCTGATCGTCGACGGCAGCCTGCGCCCCGGCGCGAAGATCCCGTCGATCCGGCACTTCGCCAAGACGCACCAGGTCAGCGTGTTCACGGTGGTCGAGGCCTACGACCGGCTGGTCGCGCAGGGCTACCTCGTCTCGCGCCCGCATTCGGGCTTCTTCGTGCGGCGCCGTGCGCCAGTCGAACCGGCCGCGGTGCCGGGCTTCGCGTCGACCGCCAGCTTCGACGCCCAGTGGTACCTGCGCAGCATCTTCGAGAACCGCCATCTCGCCGTGAAGGCCGGCTGCGGCTGGCTGCCGCAGTCGTGGCTGTTCGAGGACGGCGTCAGGCGCAGCCTGCGCGGCCTGGCCGCCGAGCACGTCGAGCTCGACGGCTACGGCGACCCGCGCGGCCACCTGCCGCTGCGCGAATGGATCCGTGACGCGCTCGCCGAGGCCGAGGTCGCGCTGCAGCCCGACCAGGTGCTGCTGACGCACGGCTCCAGCCATGCGCTGGATCTCGCCATCCGCCGCCTCGTGCGCGCGGGCGACGCCGTGCTGGTGGACGACCCCGGCTACTCCAACCTGCTGTTCGCGCTGCGCGTGGCCGGCGCGCGCCTGATCCCGGTGCCACGCACGCCGCAGGGCTACGACCTGGCCGCGCTGGAGGACGCCGTCGTCACGCACCACCCGCGCGTGTTCTTCACGCAGCCGCGCCTGCAGAGCCCGACGGCGTCGACCGCCACGCTGCCGCAGCTGCACCGCGTGCTGCAGCTGGCCGACCGCCACGGCCTGACGATCGTCGAGAACGACCTCTACGTCGACCTCGACCCCGACCCGCGCCCCTCGCTGGCCAGCCTCGACCAGCTGGCGCGCGTGCTCTACGTCGGCAGCTACTCCAAGACGATCTCGCCCAACCTGCGCGTCGGCTACATCGCGGCGCATCCCGCGCTGATCGACGACCTCGCGCAGCTCAAGATGATCTCGGGCCTGACCTCGTCGGCGTTCAGCGAACGCCTGATCCTGGGCGCGCTGACCGAAGGCCGCTGGCGCAAGCACCTCAAGAACCTGCGCGGCCGCCTGGCCGAGGCCCACGAGACCTGCGGCCAGCGGCTGGCGTCGCTCGGCTTCGAGCTGTTCCACGAGCCCAAGGCCGGCATGTTCCTGTGGGCGCGCCACCCGCGCCTGCCCGACCCGGTGGCGCTGTCCAACCGCGCCGCGCAGCACGACATCATGCTGGGCCCGGGCAACCTGTTTTCCGCGACGCTGCAGCCGACGGACTGGATGCGCTTCAACGTGGCGTTCGCGAACGATGCGCGGCTGACCGCGTTCCTCGAAGGCGAGCTCGCGACTTGATGCTCTAGCCCAATCGCGGCTGGATCCCGAAGATCAGCCCGAACACCACCGCGATGACGGTGATCGCCAGCCACAGGCGCTGCAGCGTCTCGGCCGCCTTCTTCTCCTTCTGCAACGCGCCGGCCTGCTCCTGCAGCGACGCGATCTGCTGGCGCAGCAGCGGCGCCTCCATCTGCGCGCTGACGGCCTCGGCCAGCTGCGGGGCGGTCAGTTCCTGGATCTTGTCGGTGTTCCAGCTGGTCTTGAGCTCGCGGATCGAGCGCGCGAAGAAGCTGCCGCCGCCGCCCGACGTGGGCCGCACGGTGAAGCCGGAGCGCGCGAAGAAGGCGTCGCGCAGCTCGCGCTCCTTCTCGCTGGGCACGTCGACCTGGTACAGCGAGCCGGTCAGCACGGTGGCGTCCGGGTGCAGCGGAGCCACCCAGTCGACCAGCAGCGCGCGCAGCAGGCTCATGAGGCCCAGGCCCGTCGGCTCGGCCTGGATCTGCCCCTTGGGGCCCAGGCGCGCGGCCGTGACGCGCCTTCCGTCCGAGCTCATCTCCAGCACGCGGAACTGCAGCGCGTTGACGGCGCGGCCGGTGGACGTCCGTTCGGCGAAGTGCTGGCTCCGGCCGTCGCGCGGGTCGAACTCGGCCAGCCAGCTCAGTTGCACGCGATAGAAGTGCTCGACGCGGCTGTCGCTGGCGCTCGGCTGGACGGCGTGGAAATAGGTGACGCCCGCGACGCGCACGTGGCCCGTCTTCATGCGCACGCGGAACAGGCGCGTGCGCTGCGGCCGCGCGGCGGCCTCCATCTCGGTCTGCGTGCTGATCCACGGCGCGGACGAGGGCGGGGCGTCGGCGGGGATGTCCGGGGCGGGCGGCGCGGAGGGGAGGTCGGGCATGGGGTCGGCGGGGAACTCGTCCGATTGTGGGACGGCCCCGTCCGGCGGCAAGAGGTGAT
>DASQCX010000011.1:0-1986 GCA_035634455.1 Burkholderiaceae bacterium | reverse complement strand
TGGCTCCATTGTCGTTGACGCAAACGTTTGCTCCATAGGGCGGACGGGCTTGCCGAAACGACCGCAAGTTGTCTCCTCCACCTCCTCAAAACTGGTGGATTCGGCCCGAAGCTGCAAAGCTTTGGGCCTTTTTCTTTGGCGCGCCGCTTTCGCTGCCAGCGTGGCGTTCGTTGTCGCATCGAGAAGCCATTGCGCGTGCCGGGCCGTATCATCCTGCGGCTCTGCCCAACCGCGACTGGAGCCCCCGATGTCTGCCGCACGCCCCCTGCGTGAGTCCCCTTCCGATGCCGACACGGGACGCTCGTCCGGCATCGCGGGGATTCCGCCCGCGCCGCCGGCAGCACTGTCCAAGTCGGCCCAGGCGATCGCCGGCGCCTACCTGCGCCGCATCCTGACCGCGCGCGTCTACGACGTCGCCGTCGAGACCCCGCTGGAGCCCGCGCGCAACCTGTCGCGCCGCCTCGGCAACCACGTGCTGCTCAAGCGCGAGGACACGCAGTCCGTCTTCAGCTTCAAGCTGCGCGGCGCGTACAACAAGATGATCCACCTGGCGCCCGAGGCGCTGCAGCGCGGCGTCATCTGCGCCTCCGCGGGCAACCACGCCCAGGGCGTCGCGCTCGGCGCCAAGCGCCTGGGCGTGCGCGCGGTGATCGTGATGCCGGTGACCACCCCGCGGCTCAAGGTCGACGCGGTGCACGCGCTCGGCGGCGAGGTCGTGCTGCACGGCGACAGCTATTCCGACGCCTACGCCCACGCGCTGAAGATCGAGCACGACCAGGGCCTGACCTTCGTGCACCCGTTCGACGACCCCGACGTCATCGCCGGCCAGGGCACCGTCGCGATGGAGATCCTGCGCCAGCACCAGGGCGCGATCGACGCCGTGTTCGTGGCCATCGGCGGCGGCGGACTGATCTCCGGCGTCGCCGCCTACATCAAGGCGCTGCGCCCCGAGGTCAAGGTGATCGGCGTGCAGGCGGCCGACTCCGACGCGATGATCCAGTCGGTGAAGAAGGGCAAGCGCGTCACGCTGGGCGACGTCGGCCTGTTCTCCGACGGCACGGCCGTCAAGCTGGTGGGCGCCGAGACCTTCCGCGTCACGCGGGCGCTGGTCGACGAGTACGTGACGGTGGACACCGACGCCGCCTGCGCCGCGATCAAGGACGTGTTCCAGGACACGCGCAGCATCCTCGAGCCCGCGGGCGCGCTGGGCGTGGCCGCGATCAAGCAGTACGTCGAGACGCACAAGCTCAAGGGCAGGACCTTCGTCGCCGTCACCTGCGGCGCCAACATGAACTTCGACCGCCTGCGCTTCGTCGCCGAGCGCGCGGAGTTCGGCGAGCAGCGCGAGGCGCTCTACGCCGTGACCGTGCCCGAGGAGCGCGGCAGCTTCCGCCGCTTCTGCGAGCTGATCGGACCGCCGGGCAGCGCGCCGCGCCAGGTCACCGAGTTCAACTACCGCATCTCGGACGCGCACAGGGCGCACGTGTTCGTCGGCATCTCGATCACCAGGCGCGACGAAGCCGAGAAGATCGCGCGCCACTTCGAGCGTCACGGCTTCCCCACCGCCAACCTCACCGGCGACGAGCTGGCCAAGGAGCACGTGCGCCACATGGTCGGCGGCCGCAGCGACCTGGCCGCGGGCGAGCGCCTGTTCCGCTTCGAGTTCCCCGAGCGCCCCGGCGCGCTGATGCGCTTCCTGAACTCGATGCACCCCGACTGGAACATCACGCTGTTCCACTACCGCAACCAGGGCGCCGACTACGGCCGCATCCTGGTGGGCCTGGTGGTGCCGCCCGAGGACGACAAGGCGCTGGCGACCTTTCTCGCAACGCTGGCGTTCCCGTGGGTGGAAGAGACGGACAACCCCGTCTACAAGCTGTTCCTGTCCTAGTCTGGTCGCGGAGCACCGGCGTTCCCCGGCGTTGCCGCTGATACAGCTCAAACGAAGTTCGAGGGAGCGGCGGAACCGGCTCTGCCGGACCGCTC
>DASQCX010000010.1:0-5396 GCA_035634455.1 Burkholderiaceae bacterium | reverse complement strand
GGAAGCACAGGACGTTGTTGACCTGGTTCGGGTAGTCCGAGCGGCCGGTGGCGATGATGCAGTCCGGCCGCACCGACTTCGCGAGCTCGGGGCGGATCTCCGGCTCGGGGTTGGCCAGCGCCAGGATGATGGGCCGGTCGGCCATGGACTTGACCATGTCCGCGCTGATCGCGCCGGCCGCGGAGCAGCCGAGCACCACGTCGGCGCCGGCCATGGCGTCGGCCAGCGTGCGCATGGGGGTCACGCGCTGGTAGCGCTTCTTCGACTCGTCCAGGCGATCCTCGCGCTTGTCGTGGATCACGCCCTTGGAGTCGCAGACGGTGATGTTGGCGCGGTTGACGCCCAGCTCCACCATCAGGTCCAGGCACGCGATGGCCGCGGCGCCGGCGCCCGACACCGCGATCTTCACGTCGCCGATCTTCTTGCCCACCAGCTCCAGGCCGTTGATCAGGGCGGACGTCGAGATGATGGCCGTGCCGTGCTGGTCGTCGTGGAAGACGGGGATGTTCATGCGCTCGCGCAGCTTCTTCTCGATGTAGAAGCACTCGGGCGCCTTGATGTCCTCGCGGTTGACGCCGCCGAGCGTGGGCTCCAGCGAGGCGATGATGTCGACCAGCTTGTCGGGGTCGCGCTCGGCCAGTTCGATGTCGAACACGTCGATGCCGGCGAACTTCTGGAACAGGCAGCCCTTGCCCTCCATCACCGGCTTGCCGGCCAGCGGGCCGATGTCGCCCAGGCCCAGCACCGCGGTGCCGTTGGTGACCACGCCGACCAGGTTGCCGCGCGCCGTGTAGTCGTGCGCCAGGGCCGGGTCCTTCTCGATGGCCAGGCAGGCGTAGGCCACGCCCGGCGAGTAGGCCAGCGACAGGTCGCGCTGGTTGGACAGCGGCTTGGTGGGCGTGACGGCGATCTTGCCGCGCACCGGGCTGCGGTGGTACTCGAGGGCGGCGTCGCGCAGGGCCTGTTCGGCGGGCGACAGGGCGGCGGTGTTGTTTTCCATGGTGGTTCCTTCAAGCCCGGCAGGCTCACCGGGGGAAGGCATCTTGCCAGCTTGCGTAACCACATGGAAACCCTGGGGTCGCGCCGGGCAGGGTCAGCCTTCGCGGTTGCCAACCCCAGCCTTCGCCCGCCGTCCGGAAGCGCGTTCACCCCGTTCCGGCGCCGCGTCCGTTCAACCGCCATCTGCCTCGTGAAAGGAACCGGCGATGAACCCGACCACGACATCCCGCCTGCGCCGCCGCGGCCTGCTGGCCGCCGGCGCCCTGGCGGCGCTGCTGAACCTGGGCTGCGCGCCCGCCGCATGGGCCGACGCGCGCCTCGTGCAGGTCGAGGTCGTCGACCGCGACGAGGGCGTGCCGCTACGCTTCTGGCGCGACCACGGCCGCCTGGTGGTCGCGGGCCGGCCCGGCGCGCGCTATTCGGTGCGCCTGGTCAACGCCACCGGCCAGCGCGTGCTGGCGGTGGTGGCGATCGACGGCGTCAACGTCGTCTCCGGCGAGACGGCCGGCGTCAACCAGCGCGGCTACGTGCTGGAGCCGTGGCAGCGCACCGAGATCACCGGCTGGCGCAAGAACGACAGCGAGGTCGCGGCGTTCGAGTTCACCGCGCTGTCCGATTCGTACGCCGCGCGCACCGGCCGGCCACGGGACGTCGGCGTGATCGGCGTGGCGGTGTTCCGCGAGGCGGCGCGGGTCGAGGTGTCCGAGTCGCGGCCGCTGGCGTCCACGCCGCCGCCGTTGCCGGCGCCGCGCGCCGAGAACATGGCCAAGGCCGCCACGGGCGTGGCAGCGGCCGAGCCGGATGGTGCGCGCGACGCCGCGGTCGACGCGGCGCGGCGGGCCCCGGCGCCGCCCGAGGCGCGGGCGATGGCGAGCCCGCCCGCCGAGCGCCTGGGCACCGGCCACGGCGCGCGCGAGACCTCGGTGGTGAGCGTCACCACCTTCGAGCGCGCGACCTCGCAGCCCGAGCAGCGCGTGGAGATCCGCTACGACAGCTACGAGAACCTGGTCGCGGCCGGCATCGTCCCGCCGCCGCCCCTGGCCGCGGTGCCGCCGCACGCGTTCCCGGCCGACCCGCCGCGCGGCTACGTGCCCGATCCGCCGCGGCGTTGACCGCTTGGAGGCGTCTCCGATCCTCGCTCGCGGGGTAGCATCGTGGCCCGTGCAGGCCCACTCCGACTCCGTCCCGCCGCTCGCGTTCGCGCGCGAGGCGGACGAGCGCCCGTGGGAGGACGCCCCGGCGACCGCGGCGGTGGCGCCGGCCGCCGACAGCGACGAATCCCTGATGCTTGCCTTCGCCGGCGGCGACGCCGCCGCCTTCACCCGCCTGTACGACCGCCACGAGCGGGCGACCTGGCGCTTCATCCGCCATCGCCTCGGCGCGCGGCACGAGGGCGCGGCCGACGACGTGCTGCAGGAGACCTGGATCAGCGTCGCCCGCGCCGCGCCGCGCTACGTCGCCACGGCGCGCTTCACCACCTGGCTGTTCACCGTGGCCCGCAACCGCGTCATCGACCACCTGCGCGCGCAGTCCGGCGCGATGCCGTCGATCGACGCGCCGCTGGCCGGCGCCGGCCCGCAGGACGACGGCGACCGCTGGGCCGACCGCGTGGCGGCCGACGCGTCCGACGGCCCGCTGGCGCGCATCGAGTCGCGCCAGCAGGCCCAGGCCTTCCTGGACGCGCTGGCGCAGCTGCCCGACGCGCAGCGCGAGGCCTTCGTGCTGCAGGCCGAGGGCGGGTTGAGCGTCGAGGAGGTGGCCAGCGCCACCGGCGTCGGCGCGGAGACGGCCAAGACGCGGCTGCGCTACGCCCGGGCGAAGCTGCGCACGCTGCTGGCCGGATGGAGGACGTCATGAGCGAACACCCGCCGGAGCGCCCGACGATGGACGACGACCTCGCACAGGCCTACGCGCGCGCCCAGGCGCTCGCCGGCGACGGCCGCGCGCCGTCGGCCGCGGTGCGCGCCAACGTGCTGGCCGCCGCGCAGGCGGTGGCCGACCAGGCCGCGGCGCGCCGCGCGTCGGCGGCCGCGGGGCCGACGCTGGCGCCCGTCGCGCCGGCGGTGGCGGACGTCGGGCGCGGCCGGCCGCGCGCGCTGAACCTGTCGTCGTGGCGCGTGCGCGCCGGGGCAGCCTTCTGCGCGGCCGTGCTGGCGGTCGGGGCGGGCTGGCGCTTCGATGCGTTCCGGCACGACGACGGCGCCGTGCAGGTGGCGTCCGCCGCCCGGGCCGCGGCGGAGCAGCGGGGGGCCGAAGCGCCGGCGCTGCCGCCCGCGTCCCGGGAGGCGCCGGCGCCGATGCTGGCGGCCGCGCCGCCGCCGACCGACGACGTGGCGCCGGCGGCCGAGGCGAAGGCCGCGGTGCCCGGCAAGGATCTGGTCGTCGCCGAGGCCGACCGGCCGCAGCGCTCGCAGCGCGAACCGCGGCCGCGCCTGGCCGGGCGCACCGCCGCGCCGATCGATGCGGCCGGACGCGCCGCGGACGCGCCCGTGGTCGTGGCCGCCGCCGCGTCGCCGGCGCCCGCCCCCGCGCCGATGGCCGTCGCGCAGGCCCCGGCGCAGCCGCCGGCCGCGATGCTGAACGCGACGGCCGCGCCGCCGCGCGTGGCGCTCGCCGCCGCGCCCGCGCCGTCGACCCGCGACGAGCGGCTGGCCGCCGCGCAAGCCGAGATGGCCGCCGCGCCCGAGCCGGTCGCGCGCGCCAAGGCGAGCGGCGGGATCGTCGTCGCCGACGCCGCGCGCAAGGCCGCGCCCGCGCTGGCCGGCGCGAGCCTGCGCGCGTCGCCGGTGCGGCTGCAGGCGGCGGCCGCCCGCGGCGACGTCGAGACGCTGCGGGCCCTGCTGGCCGACCCGGCCACGCGCGTCGACGCCCCCGACCCCGATGGCCGCACCGCGCTGCTGCATGCCGTGCTGGCGCAGCGTCCGGACGCGGTGCGACTGCTGCTGGCCGCGGGCGCCGACCCCGGCCGCGCCGACCATGCCGGCCTGACGCCGCGCCAGGCCGCGCAGGCGGGCGCCAGCGCCGAGATCGCGGCGTTGCTGGCCGCGCCGCGCTGAAAGCCGGGGCCACGGCCTGTCCCCCCGAAGCGCCGGTCCGTCGCACCGCGCTGGGGCCGGCGGCGGGCTGCCGTTAGAGTGCCAACCTGGAAAGTCCACGAATCCGCCCGGAGCCGCCCGCATGTTGTCCATCGCCTCGCTGACCCACGTCTACCCGAACGGAACGCGGGCGCTGGCCGAGGTGTCGCTGGACATCCCGCCCGGGCTGTACGGCCTGCTGGGCCCCAACGGCGCGGGCAAGTCGACGCTGATGCGCTGCCTGGCGACGCTGCAGGTGCCGACGTCGGGCCGCATCCGCTTCGGCGACATCGACGTGCTGGCCGAGCCGCAGAAGCTGCGCGCCAGGCTGGGCTACCTGCCGCAGGACTTCGGCGTCTACCCGCGCGTGTCGGCGTGGGAGATGCTCGACCACTTGGCCGTGCTCAAGGGCCTGACCGACGCCGGCGCGCGCCGCGAGACGGTGGAGGCGCTGCTGCAGCAGGTCAACCTGTGGGACGTGCGCAAGAAGGCGATCGCCGGCTTCTCGGGCGGCATGCGCCAGCGCTTCGGCATCGCGCAGGCCATGATCGGCAACCCGGCGCTGATGATCGTCGACGAGCCCACGGCGGGCCTGGACCCCGAGGAGCGCAACCGCTTCAACAACCTGCTGGCCGAGATCGGCACGACCAAGGTGGTGATCCTGTCGACGCACATCGTCGAGGACGTCGCCGACCTGTGCTCGCGCATGGCCATCCTCGTCGACGGGCGCATCGTCAGCGCCGGCACGCCGGGGGCGCTGATCGCGGGTCTCCAGGGCAAGGTCTGGACGCGCGCCGTCGACGCCGACGAGCTGCCCGGCCTGCGCAAGCAGTTCGCGCTGATCTCGACGCGCCTGCGCGGCGGCCGCACGCTGATCCACGTGCTGTCCGACACCGCGCCCGACCCGCGCTTCGAGCCGGCCGCGGCCGACCTCGAGGAGGTCTACTTCTCGACGCTGTACGCGCACCGCAAGGCCAACGGGCAGTCGGGCAACGAGGCGTCGCGCGACGCCGCGGCGCGCTGAGGGGCCGGCATGTTCCGTCATATCGTTGGCTTCGAATGGCGCTACCAGCTGCGCAGCCCGGTGTTCTGGGTCGGGTGCCTGATCTTCTTCCTGCTCGCGTTCGGCGCCACGGCCAGCGACAACGTGCAGATCGGCAGCCTCGGCAACGTGCACAAGAACGCGCCGTACGCGATCGTGCAGGCCCTGACGCAGCTGGGCGTGTTCTCCATCTTCGTCACCATCGCCATGGTGGCCGGCGTGGTGGTGCGCGACGACGAGACCAACTTCGCCGCCATCATCCGCACCACCTCGGTGGGCAA
>DASQCX010000009.1:0-2556 GCA_035634455.1 Burkholderiaceae bacterium | reverse complement strand
GTCGCGGCGCTCGGCCAGCGTGATCGCCAGGCCCGAGCGGCCGGCGCGGCCGGTGCGGCCGATGCGGTGCACGTGGTCCTCGGCCTTCATCGGCAGGCCGTAGTTGATGACGTGCGTGATCGTCGGCACGTCGATGCCGCGGGCCGCGACGTCGGTCGCCACCAGCACGCGCAGCTGGCGATTGCGCAGCCCCTGCAGCACGCGGTTGCGGCGGCCCTGCGGCATGCCGCCGTGCAGCGCGGCGACGGAGTGGCCGATGTCGGCCAGGCGCGCCGCGAGCTCGTCGGCGTCGCGCTGCGTGCTCGTGAAGACGACGGCCTGGTCCATGTCGCGGTCGGTCAGCAGCTGGTCGAGCAGGTCGTCGCGATGCTTGCGGTTGTCGGCCCAGTGCAGGCGCTGCTCGATCTGCGAGTGCTGCTCGGTGGGCGCGGTGACGCGGATGCGCTGCGCCTCGTGCGTCAGCTCCTTGGCGAGGTTGCCGACGTTGCCTTCGAAGGTGGCGCTGAACATCATCGTCTGGCGCTCCTTGGACAGCTGCTCGGCGACATGGTGGATGTCGTCGATGAAGCCCATGTCCAGCATGCGGTCGGCCTCGTCCAGCACCAGCAGCTCGACCTGCGACATCATCGCCTTGCCGCTGCCCATGTGGTCGATCAGGCGGCCGGGGGTGGCGATCAGGATGTCCAGCGGGCCGCGCAGGGCCTTGAGCTGCGCGTGGTAGGGCACGCCGCCGACGATGGTGGCCACGCGCAGGCCCTGCACGTGCTGGCCGTAGACGGAGCAGGCCTTGCTGACCTGCATGGCCAGCTCGCGGGTCGGCGCGAGCACGAGCACGCGCGGGCCGCTCGGCTGGCCGCGTTCGCGCTTCTTGGCCGGGTCGCGGCGCGCCTCGATCACGCGCTGCAGCGCCGGCAGCACGAAGGCCGCGGTCTTGCCGCTGCCGGTGCGCGAGGACACGAGCAGGTCGACGCCGGAGACGGCGGCGGGGATGGCCTGCGCCTGGACTTCGGTCGGGTCGGCGTAGCCCGCTTCCTTCACGGAGCGGACGATCTCGGGCGCGAGGCCCAGGGTGTCGAAGCCCGTGGACGAGCCTTCGGCTTGCAGGGCATCCTGTTGCTGGTCTTCGTTGCCCAGGGCGGGATTGGTATCGAAACTCATGAATCACTTTCAAGCACGACGCAGCCCACGCGCCCCGGTTCGTGTCCGGGGCACGCGCGTTGCGCCACGGCGCTGCCTGCCAAGGTCAGGTCTCGGCAGCGCCAATCAGGTCGCGTAAGAAGATAACGGGGCGGCCGTCGCATGCGCCGAAGTCGGCGAGCGGCGGGGTGTTGCCCAGGAAACGTCTGGTAGCGACGGCATCGCCGCCGACCACAACCGTTTCCGAGTGCGTTTCACCGAGCGCGGAGTCCAGGGATAACCCTGGAATTCGTCGGGGATTCGCAGCAGACCGGCTTGAAAGGGTCAGAGGGGATGAGCGAAGACGTGCGCGCTTTTTCTGTACCTTCCCTCGGAGGAGTCGGCCTTTTGGAAGTGCATTCGCAGCGTCAACTAGTATTTTGCCAGAATTTTCCACTTCGCGCACTGGTCTACCATGACGGTTTTGCAGCGCAGCACGATCCGTGACGCGCTTCACGCGTCCGGAGTCGACCCCGCGGACGCTGCAGACAAGACGACGACCAGGGCCGCTCCACGAGGGCCGCGCCCATCCACCGCGAGACACCCATGCCCGAGAACAAGACGAACAAACCGATGAGCCACGTCCTGGTGGTGAGCGCCGACCCGGGCTGGCGCGAGGAGGTGGTGGCCGGCATCAACGCCGCCGCGCAGAAGCTGGACAACCCGTTCGACCTGCTGGCCGTCCCCGCGGCCGACGCCGCCGCCGCGGTGGCCGCCGTGCTGGCCGACGGCGACGTCCAGATCGTCGTGATCGACCACGGCGAGCATGCGCCGGCGGGCAAGTCCGGCAAGGGCGCGGCGCGCCACCAGGACGTCGCGACGATGGCGCAGGAGATCATCGCGCTGCGGCCCGAGCTGTCGTTGTACGTCACGCTGGAGGACGACGAGAACAAGCTGCTGCTGGAGCAGCTCGCCAGCAACGTCGTGCACGGCTACTTCTACCGCGGCGAGCGCGACTACGCGGGCTGGGCGCGCATCCTGGCCGCGGAGATCGCCGAGAAATCGGCCACGCCGTTCTACGACGAGCTGAAGAACTACGTGCGCATGGCCAAGGACAGCTGGCACACGCCGGGCCACGCCGGCGGCGACTCGTACAAGGGCAGCCCGTGGGTGGGCGACTTCTACGACTTCGCCGGCGAGAACCTGCTGCGCGCCGACCTGTCGGTGTCGGTGGAGATGCTGGACTCGCTGCTGCACCCGACCGGCGTCATCGTGCAGGCCCAGCGCCTGGCCGCGCAGGCCTTCGGCGCGCGCAAGACCTACTTCGCCACCAACGGCACGTCCACCGCCAACAAGGTGATCTTCCAGACGCTGCTGGCGCCGGGCGACAAGATGCTGCTGGATCGCAACTGCCACAAGTCGGTCCACCACGGCGTGATC
>DASQCX010000008.1:0-1665 GCA_035634455.1 Burkholderiaceae bacterium | reverse complement strand
CAGGCCGGCCTTGACGACGTTCTTGGCCACGTAGCGCGCGGCGTAGGCGGCCGAGCGGTCGACCTTGGTCGGATCCTTGCCGGAGAACGCGCCGCCGCCGTGCGGGCAGGCGCCGCCGTAGGTGTCGACGATGATCTTGCGTCCGGTCAGGCCGCAGTCGCCCTGCGGACCGCCGACGACGAAGCGCCCGGTCGGGTTGACCAGGAAGCGCGTGTCCTTGAGCCACGCGGCCGGCAGTACGGGCTTGATGATCTCCTCGACCACCGCCTCGATGAACGCGGGCTTCATCTTGGCGCCGTCGCTCATCTCGGGCGAGTGCTGGCTCGACAGCACCACCGTGTCGATCGAATGCGGCTTGCCGTCGACGTAGCGCATCGTGACCTGGCTCTTGGCGTCCGGGCGCAGGAACGGCATGCGGCCGTCCTTGCGCACCTGCGCCTGGCGCTCGACGAGGCGGTGCGCGTAGTGGATCGGCGCGGGCATCAGCTCGGGCGTCTCGTCGCAGGCATAGCCGAACATCAGGCCCTGGTCGCCGGCGCCCAGGTTCAGGTAGTCGTCGCTCGCGCGGTCGACGCCCTGGGCGATGTCGTTGCTCTGCTTGTCGTAGGCCACGAGCACCGCGCAGCCCTTGTAGTCGATGCCGTACTCGGTGTTGTCGTAGCCGATGCGCTTGATGGTGTCGCGCGCGACCTGGATGTAGTCGACGTTGGCCTGCGTTGTGATCTCGCCGGCCAGGACGACCAGGCCGGTGTTGCACAGCGTCTCCGCCGCGACGCGCGACAGCGGATCCTGCGTGAAGATCGCGTCGAGGATGGCGTCGGAGATCTGGTCAGCGACCTTGTCCGGGTGACCTTCCGAAACGGATTCGGAAGTGAAGAGGAAGTCATTCGCCACTTGTCAAAGCTCCAGATGCGCGAGTTCGAGGAAATCGCGTTCGGCCGCCTTTGCGCATGGTCCCGGCGAACGCTTTAGTGGAATTTTTGATCGCCCCACAAGTTGTTCAGTTAACCCGGCGATGCCCGCATTGTACGTCCATCCAGCTTTCCCCCGCACCGGAGAAGGGATGCCCACCCGCCGCTTATCAACCGATGCCGGGGCCGCCGTCGCCGCCCTTGTCCTTGCGCAGGATCGCCAGGCCGGCGAACGGATTGGCCTTTTCCTCGACGGCCTCGACGTCGCCGAACTGCAGGGGCACGGCCTCGGGGCAGACCTCGTGGCGCGGCACCAGGGGCAGCGCCAGCAGCATCTCGTCCTCGACCAGGTCGCGCAGGTTCAGCGACTTGGTCAGCACGAGCACTTCGTCGTCGATCTCGTCGTCCAGCGCCGCGGCCGTGTCCTCGTCGGCGACGAAGCGGAAGTGGCGGTCGACCTGCACGGCCTGCGTCAGCGGCAGCAGGCAGCGCTGGCACTGCAGGATGACCTCGGCGTCGGCCTCCAGGTGCATCCAGACCTGGTCCTCGCCGCCCACGCGGCGCAGCGAGCCGACGGCATGCCAGTGCACGCGGCGCGCGGGATCGCGATCGGCGCGGGTGGGCAGCTTCGGCGAATCGGCGCTCGCCGCGGCGCCCAGCGGCGCGCCGGCATCGAGCGGGCATTCGCTGTCGGCCAGCCGCGGCAGCGCAGCCACCGGCCAGTCGCCCGAGGCGTCCTGCGCGTCGACGGCGA
>DASQCX010000007.1:0-4073 GCA_035634455.1 Burkholderiaceae bacterium | reverse complement strand
GCGCCACCGGCGGCCATTGCGACACCACCGAGCTCCCGCCCTCCGTCACCGTGCCTTCGCCCAACATTGCCGACGGCCCGCAGGCGATCCGCGCGATGGTGCGCAAGCTGCGCAAGTACGGCGCCGAGGTGATCAAGTTCTGCGGCACCGGCGGGGTGCTGTCCAAGACCGATTCGGTGGGCGCGCAGCAATACGGCCTGGACGAGATGACGGCGCTGGTGGACGAGGCGCACATGCTGGGCCTGAAGGTGGCCGTGCATGCCCACGGCACCTCGGGCATCAAGGACGCGATCCGCGCCGGGGCCGACACGATCGAGCACGCCAGCCTCGCCGACGAGGAGTCGTTTCGCCTGGCCAAGGCACACGGCGCCTGGTTCTCGATGGACATCTACGACGACGATTACATCCTGGCCGAAGGCGCGAAGAACGGCATGTACGAGGAGTCGCTCGCCAAGGAGCGCACCATCGGCCTGAAGCAGCGCCAGACCTTCCGCGCCGCGTACAACGCCGGCGTGAAGATGATCTTCGGCACCGACAACGGCGCCGTCTTCCCGGCCGGCCAGAACGCGCTGCAGTTCGCCAAGATGGTGGAGTGGGGCATGCCGCCGCTGGAGGCGATCCGCGCCGCCACGCGCAACGCGGCGCAGGCGCTCGCGCGCGAGGGCGACGTCGGCGCGATCGAGGCCGGCCGCTATGCCGATTTCGTCGGCGTGAAGGGCGATCCGCTGAAAGACATCCGGCTGCTGGAGCACCCGGCCGCGGTCATCAAGGGCGGCGAGCGCGTGAAGTGAGCGCGCGGGCGGCGCCGGCTGCGGCCCGCTCCTTGCGCCGGCGACGCGTCAGCCGCGGCGCGTCCGCCTCGACGCCTGCCGCCAGGCCGGCGAGTCGTAGGTGGCCATCGGCGCCAGCTGCCAGTCGGGCGGCGGCTCGACGATGCCGCGCGACTGGTTCAGCTCGACCTTGCGGGCGACCAGCGTCGCGCACAGCCGGAGCTTGTCGAGGTCGGCCTGCACGAGATCCGGGCGCGGCGCTGCGCTGAAGCAGCACAGCGTGCCGTAGACGCGCCGGTTCCTCAGCACGATGGGCGTGCTCAGGTGGGCGCCGATCGGGAACGGCAGCTCCGGCAGCTGGTCCTTGGGCATCGCCGACAGGTGATGCACGAGCTCCGGCACGCGCCCCTCGACCACGCGCTGGCACACGGACTCCTCGGCCGGGCTAGCCCCGCCGGCCCGGATGTCCGGCGCGCCCGGCGCGGCATCCACGTAGCGGAACATGCGTCGGCCGTCGATGAACTCGGAGACGAACACGACGTCCATCTCCATGCGCGTGCGCATCGCGTGCAGCAGTTCGGAGACGGAGTCGTCGAGCAGCGGGTCGCACGAGTCGGCGGTGGCGACCAGCAGTTCGGAGATGATGACGGTGAGCTCGTCGTCGCGGAATTTTTCCAGGTGTTCCATGGGCGGGGGCTGGCGGGCGCTGTCCGTCCCGTCGGGTCGATTCGTTCCCTAGTCGCAGTTTACTGAAAGCACCGGGCCCGCTGCATGATGAGCGGGTAACGAAACTTGTGCGCCGCAGGGACGAGCCCGCCCGAACGCCCGATCAGTTAGAGGCTTCGACCGAGCCGGAGCCCGAGACGCGGCGCGAGACGTCGTGCGGGCGGCCCGAGTAGGTGACGTCGCCGGATCCGCTGACCCTGGCGTCCAGCGCCTCGCTGGCGTTGACGCGCGCGTCGCCCGAACCGCTGATGCTCACGCTGACCTTCTTGGCCGGGAACTTGCGCGCGTCGATGTCGCCCGAGCCGACGATGCCGAAGCGCGCCTCGTCGGCCGTGCCCGAGACGACCACGTCGCCCGAGCCGGCGATGCTCAGCGCGAAGGCGCCGACCTGCGCGTTCTCGATCCGCAGATCGCCCGAGCCGGAGATGGCCGACTCGAATTTCGGGCCGCTGATCCCGTCGATGTGCAGGTCGCCGCTGCCGCGCTGCTGGACGGACGTCAGCGACGTGAAGACCACGTCGACCGCGACCTTGTGGTTGCTGCGGAAGCTCGCCCCCTTCTTCAGGCGGACGACCAGGGTGTCGCCCTCGACGGCCGTCTCGACGAGCGGCTCGATGTTGTCGTCGGCATGGACGGTGACGGACGGCGTCGCGCCGCGACGGGCCTGGACGTCGACCGAGCTGTCCAGGCGCAGCGCCGAGAACGCGCCGACCTGGCGCGCGACGCCCACCTCCTTGCCCGAGCCCACGATCATGTCGCCGCTGCCGGTGGACAGCGTGATCGTGAGTGCCTGCGCGGGCAGCGGGAGCGCGAAGGCCGTGATCACGGCGGCGGCGGTGATGGCCAGCGTGGCGACGGCGTGGGTGGCGTTGGCGGTGATCTTGCGCATTTCAGGGTCTCCGGGGTGCGTTGTCCAGGCGATGGAGCGAACTCTAGGGAGACGGCGCGGCCGCGTCGCGCGGCAGGCGACGTGCTGCGCCGCGGGGGCGACCAGACGCCGGTCGGCGCGACGAATTGCGGGCGGGCTCGCGGCCGCGGGGCCGGCTCAGGCGGCGTCCGGCGCGTCCTGGCTGGGCCGCCAGCGCCCCTCGACGAGGATCTCGTAAGGCTTGAACTGCACCTTGTAGGCCATCTTGGGGCTCTCGGCGATCCAGTAGCCCAGGTACAGGTAGGGCAGCTCGAGCGAGCGCGCCTGCTCGATCTGCCACAGCACGGCGTAGGTGCCGAAGCTGGCGCGCTCGTCGGGGTCGTAGAAGGTGTAGACGGCGGACAGCCCGTCGCTGAGGATGTCGGCGATCGCGACCATGCGCAGCGCGCCGGGGGCGTCGCCGACGTCGGGGTCGCGGAATTCCACCAGCCGGGTGTTGACGCGGCTCTGCAGCAGGAACTGCGTGTACTGGTCGACGCTGTCGTGGTCCATGCCGCCGCCGGCGTGGCGCCCGGCCTGGTAGCGCAGGTAAAGCTCGTAGTGCTCGGGCAGGAACGCGAGCCGCATCACGCGCACCCGCAGCCCGGCGTGCGCCGCCCAGGCACGGCGCTGGCTGCGCGAGGGCTGGAAGCCGGCCACCGGCACGCGCAGGGGCACGCAGGCGCGGCAGCGGTCGCAGTACGGCCGGTAGGTGAACACGCCGCTGCGGCGAAAGCCGGTGGACACCAGCGCCGAATAGGCCTCCGCGTGGATCAGGTGCCCGGGCGTGGCCACCTGCGAACGAGCCATCCGCCCGGGCAGGTAGCTGCACGGGTAGGGCGCGGTCGCATAGAACTGCAGCGACGCGAACGGGGCTTCCTTCGGATGGGTCACGACGGCGGGAGGTCGGCGGGTTGGGCGGTCGACGCGGCGACGGGCAGGCCGGGATCCAGCGTCGCCCACATGCGGAAATCATAGGCCCAGACCGGGGCCGGCGCCCGCGCCACCAGCGCGTGCACCTGCTGCTCGAAGGCGGCGCGCGGCACCGGCGCCGCGCCCAGGCTGGCCAGGTGGCCTGTGGCCTGCTGGCAGTCGATGGCGGGCATGTCGTGCCAGCGGCAGAACGCCACCAGCGCGGCCAGCGCGATCTTGGAGGCATCCGTGCGGTGCGAGAACATCGACTCGCCGAACATCATCCGGCCGAGGTTGACGCCGTACAGCCCGCCGACGAGCTCGCCGTCCACCCAGGTCTCGACGCTGTGGACGTCCCCCGTGCGCGCCCAGGCGGCGTAGGCGGCCTGCATCTCCGGCACGATCCAGGTGCCGGCCTGGCCGTCGCGCGGGGTGTCGGCGCAGCAGGCCATCACGCGGGCGACGTCGTGGTCGAAGCGCAGCTCGCAGCCGGGCGTACGCAGGAAGCGGCGCAGCGTCTTGCGCAGCGAGTGCGAGAGCCGGAAGTCGGCGCTGCGCAGCAGCATGCGCGGGTCGGGCGACCACCACAGCACGGGCTGGCCCGGGCTGTACCAGGGGAAGACGCCGTGCGCGTAGGCGTCGCGCAGGCGGGCGATGGACAACCCGCCGCCGGCCGCGAGCAGGCCCGGCGCCTCGGAGCGATCGCCCAGCGCGCTGGACGTGGGCGGCAGCGGGGAATCAGCTTGCAGCCAGGGGAT
>DASQCX010000006.1:0-2062 GCA_035634455.1 Burkholderiaceae bacterium | reverse complement strand
CGATTCCTCGACCTTGATCGGGCTCGTGAGGGTGCTCGAGCGGCGCAGCACGCGCTTCTGGGCCGGCACGGCCGTCGCGGTCGCCCTGGCCGGCGTCGCGGTCGCCACGGGCCTGGGCATGCTGGCGGGCGGGCAGGGCGGCCTGATCGCGCTGAGCGTGGCCATGTTCTTCGCGCTGGGGGCGCTGGTGCTGGCGGGCATCGTGATCCGCCTGGCCCGCGTCGTGGCCGATACGCGCGCCCACCAGGCGCTGCAGGCCGTCGACGATGCCCTCACCGGCCTGTCCAACCGCCGCCACTTCCTGGAACTGGTCGAGCGCGAGTTCGCGCGCTGCCGCCGCTACGGCGACGACGGCGCGCTGCTGCTGATCGACGCCGACCACCTGCGCCGCATCAACGAGCACATGGGCCAGCTGTGCGGCGACGCGCTGCTGCTCGAGGTCACCAAGCGCGTGGGCACCACGTTGCGCCAGCCCGACCTGCTGGCCCGCTTCGGCGGCGCCGAGCTGGCCGTGTTCCTGCCCAACACGGACCCGCTGGGCGCGCTCGACGCCGCCGAGCGCATCCGCCAGCAGGTGGCCTCGGCCCCTTACACCTGGAACCAGACCCACGTCGTGGCCACCGTCAGCATCGGCGTCGCTACCGTCCACCAAGGCCAGCTGAGCGTCGACACGATGGTGCTCGAGGCCGAGCAGGCGCTCGAGGCCGCCAAGGAAGCCGGGCGCAATTGCGTGCGCACGGGGCCGATCAAACCGCGCAGGAATGGGGAGCGCGTGTCGACCTGAACGACGGCGCTGTCCCGGCAAGCCGCTGTGACCGCGAGGTCGGCAGCGGCTTTTTCTTGTCGAGCGCAGGCCCGTAAACTGATCGGCTATGGACGCCGCCAGATCATTCCCGCCAGCCGCATCGCCCGCGACCCGGATCGCGTGCGACGACCTGCCGGCGACGTACGGCGCCGTGATGAGGCTTCTCGACCTCGCGGCGCTGCCCCGGCACCTCGCCGAGCTCCATCGCGACAACGCCCTTTTCCGGGACTGGGTGCACGCGCTGGATCGCACGGCGCGCGCCGAGAAGGTGTCGTCCTGGACGACCTGGACGCCCGCCGAACGCGCGGCCTACGACGCCGGGGACGTCGTCGCCTTCTCGCGCCTGCGCGGCTACACCGAGCCCGAGATCGCCGACTACCTCGCCTACCTCGAACTCAGCCGGCGCCTCGACGCGCAACACCCCGACGACCCGGACTTCACGTTCTGCGCCATGCACGACGTGCTGCAGACGGTGCGCACGCCGGCCTTCGACACGGTCGAGGCCCGCCTGGAGGCACTTTCGGACCAGCCGCCGCCGCGGCTCCGGCCCTGAGGCCCGCCAAGTTGCCAGGCACGGCCCGACTCGCGGCGTGAGTGGAGCAGCTCCCGCTTCCGACGCAGTTGCCGCCGGTCGCCAAGGACTGCTTTTCGCCCTCCGAATTGGCGACCGGGCGAATCCGGTCAGGCCTTCGTTCGCTGCGCTTCGCGGAATCGGATCCGCTTGGGGTCGAGGACGTCGAGCATCTCGACCAGCCTGTGCTGAATGGCCCGCAAGCGGTCATGGGCGTGTCCATGCGCCGTCGCGCTCGCAAGCGCGGCTTGCCTGAGGCGGTCTATCAACCGCTCCTCGCCCGCGCCGAACGACTTGAGAAAGTTCGCGTATCCCTTGCAGACCAGCTGGTCGCCACGGACTTCGATCATCAGTTCGCCGATCGCCCTTTGCTCGCCGGCCCAAATCATGAACGGGTCCGCAAAGCGATCGGTTTGCCAGAGGCCGTAGATCGCGTCACGAAGATCGGACAGGCGCCGCGTCTGGTCATCTTCCTCGAAGTCTATGAATTGCACTTCCTGGCGAATGACCTCCGTCCAGCCGAAGAACTGGGAAATGAGGAAGGCCGTGTTGTTCTCGGCGTAGTGTTGCTGCTCCGGCGTGCCATTGACAAGGTAGATGTCGAGGAAGCGATTGGCGAGGATGTTGTAGAGCCGGCTCTGCAGGTCGTAGACGGCGTGCAGCAGCGGGCCCTGATATCGCCGCAT
>DASQCX010000005.1:0-1552 GCA_035634455.1 Burkholderiaceae bacterium | reverse complement strand
CATTTTCCACCCATCCGCGAGCCCGAGGGCGGCGCCCGGGCTATCAGGCGGGTTACGGCGCCCGCCGCGGCCCGGCGCCGCCGGTCAACCGAGCTTGTCGATCTCGTCCCGCATCGCCGGGCGGTCGGCCTCGGGCAGGGCCTCGAGCAGCAGGCGGACGAAGCGGCCGCGGCTGCCGCCCGCGGCGTCGGCCGCGCGCTTGACCATCACCCGGGCGATCGGGCCCATCTTGCGGGTGACGGCCTGCGCGACATGGGTCTTGAAGTCCTCGCTCAGCGGGTCGGACGCCGCTGCCGCGGGCGCGGGGTGGGGGATCGGCGTCGCGCCGCTGGCCATGGGCGAGCCCACCGGCGTGACGTGGCTGCCGCCGCGCACCCGCTCGATGAACTGCTGGCGTCGGGCCTCCTCGGGGATGTGGCGCGCGACGGCGATGGCCAGGCTGTCGGGGTCGGCGTGCGTGCGCGCGGCCTCGCGCACCATCACGCGGGCCATCGGGCCCACGTGGGTGGCGAGCGCGCGCTCCAGGCGCTGCAGCTCGGCCGGATCCCAGTTGCCGATGGCGACGCCGGTGCCGCTGGCGTTGCTGGCGCTGGTGCCCGAGGCGAGCGCCGGGTCGTGCCGCGGCGGCGCGGGCTCGCTCGGCGTGGCCACGCTGGGCGAGACGGCGCGCGGGCTGCCGGACGGTTCGCCCTCGCGCGGGATCGGCAGGATCACGGTGGCCTTGGCCCCGGGGGCGGCCGGCGCGCGCGACAGCGCCTGCAGCGCGGCGCGCATCGCGAGCGCGTCGGGATAGCGGTCGGCCGGGTTCTTGGCGATGGCGCGCGCGACGACCGCGTCGAACGCCGCCGGCCGCAGGCCCTTGGTCACCACGCTGGGCGCCGGCGGCTCCTCGTTGAGGATCTTGTACATCACCTCCTGCGTCGCGCCGGTGAACGCGCGCCGTCCGGTGAGCATGCGGTACAGCAGCACGCCGCAGGCGAACAGGTCGGCCCGGTGGTCGATGCCCTTGCCCGTGAACTGCTCGGGCGCCATGTAGGCCGGCGTGCCGATCATCGAGGACGTCTGCGTCAGGTTGGCGTCCTCCAGCCGCGCGATGCCGAAATCGGTCAGCTTGACCTGGCCCTGCTTCGTGACGATCAGGTTGGCCGGCTTGATGTCGCGGTGCCAGACGCCCTGCGCGTGCGCGACGGACAGCGACTCGAGCAGCTGGTCCATCACCGCCAGCACGTTGGCCTCGGACAGCATCTGCGGCACCGCGAGGATCTCGTCCAGCGTGCGGCCGTCGACGAACTCCATCGCGATGAAGGTGACGTCGCCGTCCTCGCCGAAGTCGTAGATGGCCACGACGCCGGGGTGCTGGATGCGGCCGACCGCCTTGGCCTCGTTGCGGAAGCGCGCGGCGATCGAGTCGGCCGCCTGGGTGTCGCCCAGCAGCTCGCGGTGGATCGTCTTGATGGCGACCGGCCGGTGGATGTGCGGATCGAAGCCCTTGTAGACGGTGCCCATCGAGCCCCGGCCCAGCACGCCGGAGATCGTGTACTTGCCGATGCGT
>DASQCX010000004.1:0-3232 GCA_035634455.1 Burkholderiaceae bacterium | reverse complement strand
AACAGCAGGAACGTGGCGCCCTGCGGATCGGCGACGACCGCGAAGCGGCCGACGTCGGGGATGTCGCTGCCCGGCCGGATCACCTTGCCGCCGAGCTGCAGGATGCGCGCCTCGGTCGCGTCGACGTCGCCGACCAGCACGTAGCCCGACCACATCGGCGGCACGCCCATCGCCTTGACTTCGGGCGGCGTCTCCATCATGCCGGCGACCTGCGCGTCGCCGACCTTAAGCAGCGTGTACTGCGGATCCGACGCGTCGGCCTTCCAGCCGACGACCGCCGAGTAGAAGGCGGCCGCCGCGCGGACATCGGAGGTCATCAGCTCATACCAGACGAAACGGGAAGCGGACATCGCGAACTCCTGGCGGGGTGGAAGCGGGCGATTATGCGCGGCCCACACGCGCACCTCGATGTCAACCCCTCGCTTGTCCCAGCGCCAGGATGGTTTTCCACATCGCCTGGGGAAAAGCCTGTGGAAAACGCAGCGCCGCATTCGCGCGGCCCGCCAAACGACGCGCTTTCCGCTGGATTGCACACGGACGAGGCAGTGTCACGAATTTGCCATGAAGGCCGTGTGACGACGTCATCGAAGACGGCGCGATGCCCCAATGGTGTGCTGCACAACGGCCTCGCCGGGCGCGTCCCCATACCCGCACGGGGAGGGGTTCAGGGCCGGACCTTGCGGAAGGTCAGGTTGATCCGCAGCGCCCCCGCGAACGGATGCTCGCCGTCCGCGAGCGCCTGCACGCCGTGGAAGCGCAGGCGCGACGGCCCGCCCCACACGACGACGTCGCCGTGCTGCAGGCCGACCCTGCGCGCCTTGTCGCCGCGCGCGTCGCCGCCCCACAGGAACACCGCGGGCAGCCCGAGCGACACCGACACGATGGGCGCGCGCAGGTCCTTCTCGTCGCGATCCTGGTGCATGGACAGGCGCGCGCCGGGTTCGTAGCGGTTGACCAGGCAGGCCTGGGGCGCGAAGTCCGGATAACCGGCACGTGCAGCGGCGGCGCCTGCCAGCGCGCGGAACGACTCGGGCAGCGCGGGCCAGGTCCGGCCCGACTCCGGGTCGACCGGGTCGTAGCGGTAGCCGCGACGGTCCGACACCCAGCCCAGCTCGCCGCAGTTGGTCATCGCCACCGACATGCGCAGGCCGCCCGGCGTCACGAGATGGCGGAACGGCGCGGCCGCCGCGACGCGGGCGACGTCGTCCTTCAGCGCCGCCGCGTGCGCGAGCGCGAAGCCGCGCAGCACGATGGCGCCCGGCGCCAGGATCTCGTCCGCGGGCGGCGGCGCGTCGTCGCCGAACAGGTCGGGCGTCGTCACGACGGCGCCGTCGCCGCCTCGGCGCGCAGCGCGGCCAGCGTGCCGGTGGCCACCAGCACGCAGGTGCGCACGACGTCGCGCCGCGCCAGCTTGTAGCCGCCGGTCATCCACATCTTGGCCACCTGCAGGCCGGCGCCGACCAGCGCGCGGCCCAGCAATTCGCGCCGCGCCTTCGACAGCCGGATCGCGGGCCGCGTGACGCTCAGCGGCGTGAGGACGAGCGCGGCCATGTCGCGCGCGGAGGCCTCGTAGAGCGCGTCCATCCCGGGGCTGACGCCCAGCACCTCCACCAGCAGGATGCGCGCGAAGCGCGCGTCGCGCACGGTGTCGAACCAGATCTCGTAGGCGGCCGTCACCTGGCGCTCGACCGCCGCTTCGTCGCCGTGCCAGCCTTCCGCGCCGAACGACTCCTCGGTCAGGCGCTTCGCGAGTCCGTCCTTCAACGTGCGGTAGACCTCCGCCAGCAGCGCCTCCAGCGACGCGAAGGACTCGTAGAAATAGCGGTCGGTGAGCCCCGCCGCGGCGCAGATGCCGCGCACCGTGGCGCCGCGGAAGCCCTGCGTGCCGAACAGCTCGATGCCGGCCTCGATGAAGCGCGCGCGCCGCGCGGCGACGCGCTCCGCCATCGCGAGGCCCCCGTACGGGCGCGGGGAGACGGGAGCGGCGGCGGTCGTCCTGGCGGAGGCGGGCATCCCCCTATTTGACACGAAACCACCCCGCGCCTACGATGCCGCCCAACATCTGACGACAAGCGTAGTCACTTTCGCGACACCTGAAGAACGGAGACGGCATGGCCGGATCGAATCCCTGGACATTGCGCGGCGGCGTCGCCGTGCTCACCGGCGCGGCGAGCGGCATCGGCGCGGCGCTGGCCGCCAACCTGGCGCGGCGCGGCATGCACCTGGCGCTGGTCGACCTCAACGCGGCCGGCCTCGAGGCCACCGCCGCGCAGGCGCGCGCCGCGGACGTCACGGTGAGCACGCACGTGCTGGACGTCGCCGACCACGCGGCCGTCGCCGCCCTGCCCGCCGCCGTGCTCGCGGCGCACGGGCGCGTCACGGCGCTGGTCAACAACGCGGGCGTCGCGCTCGGCGGCCTGTTCCAGCAGGTGTCGGCGGAGGACTTCGACTGGCTGATGGCGATCAACTTCGGCGCCACGGTGCGGCTGACGCGCGCCTTCCTGCCGGCGCTCGGGCGCGAGCGCGCGGCGCAGCTGGTCAACGTGTCCAGCATCTTCGGCATCATCGCGCCGCCCGGGCAGACGGCGTACGCCGCGTCCAAGTTCGCGGTGCGCGGCTTCTCCGAGTCGCTGCGCCACGAGCTGCAGATGAGCGGCTCGCCCATCGGTGTCACGCTGGTCCACCCCGGCGGCGTGCGCACCGCGATCTCGGAGAACGCGCGCCTGGCCCAGGGCCTGGACGCGGCGCAGGTGCAGAGCGAACGCGCGAACTGGCGCAGCCTGCTGGTGCTGGATCCGGCCACGGCGGCCGAGGTCATCGCCACGGGCATCGAGCGCCGCGCCCCGCGCGTGCTGGTGGGCAGCGACGCCAAGGGCGCGGCCATCGTGCAGCGCCTGTTCCCCGTCACCTACTGGAAGCACGTCGCGCGCGACATCGCGCGCCGCGTCAAGCGCCGTCCCGCGTAAGGAAAGGAGTCCGCATGGCCAGCTGGCAGGCGCGCGTCGCCCGTTACTTCATCCGCAGGCGCGTTCGCCCCGCGCTCGGCGACATGCGCGACCTGATGCGCGTGCGCAAGGTCATGGGCCAGGCGTTGCCGGCGCCCCGGGGCGTGACCTACACGCGCGACACGCTGGGCGGCGTGCCCGGCGAATGGGTCGAGCGCGCGGACGCCGCCGACATCGCCGCCAGCCCGCGCCCCACGCTGATGTACGTGCACGGCGGCGGCTTCGTC
>DASQCX010000003.1:0-1844 GCA_035634455.1 Burkholderiaceae bacterium | reverse complement strand
CGTCCGCGTCGGCGGTCTCGCGCCGCGCCGGCGCGACGATGCCGCGGCCGTCCTCCGGCAGCAGGACGTCGCGGCCGCCGCGCTGCGCCGCCTGGCCAAGCGCGTCGATGGTGGGCCAGGTCACCTGCACGCCGACGCAGCGTTTCGCGAGATCCTGGACCAGCGCCAGCGCGTCGGCGCGGAAGGCCTCGTTGCCGGCGCCCGGCGCCGCGCCGCCGCCGTGCGACCCGACGGCGTCGCAGCGCTTCCAGGCCAGCAGCGCGTAGAACTCGCCGCCCTGCTCCGGCCGCCGCATCGCCTGCGCGATGAAATCGGCGTAGCGCGCAGCGGCTTCGAACTCCGCGCGCATCGCCGCCGTGGACGCGGCGCGCTCCGCAGGCCCCCGGGCGGCCTGCGACGCATCCGGCGCGCGGCCCCGCGCGGCGGAGGCCGGCGCCGCGGCCACCGCGGCCGCAGGCTTCCCGCCCAGGTGCTCCACGCGCCGCCACAGCGACAGCAGCGCGTAGCACCCCAGCACGACCAGCGCCAGCCCCGCGGCGGAACTCTTGTGCTCGCGCACCCAGCGCAGCGCCTGCACGATCATGCGCGGCCCCTCGCGCGGGCGCAGGCGTCACGCGCGCCCACGCGGGGGCGGCGGCTTGATGACTCGATCGAGGGCATGCGGCGATGTCGGGCGGACGGCGGGAGCGCCATTCTCCGCGACGCCCTACGGCGCCGCCGGCGGCAGCCGGCCGCCCGATTCGCGCAGCTCGCGCGGCGTCGCGCCGAACCAGCGCCGCACGGTGCGGCTGAAGTTCGACGTGTCGACATAGCCCAGCCGCGACGCGATCTCCTCCACCGGTTCGGCAGTGTGCGCGAGCATCCACAGCGCGCGCTGCTTGCGCGCGGCGTCGAGCAGTTGCTGGAAGGTCGTGCCGTCCTCGTGCAGCCGGCGGATCAGCGTGCGCGGCGAGATGCCGCAGCGCGCGGCGATGTCGGCCATGCGCGGGTAGGCGCCGTCGTCCACGCTCGCGAGCAGGCCCGCGACGCGCCGGGCCAGGCTGGCGCCGGCGACCTCGGCCAGCGCCTCCTCGCACTCGCGGCAGGCGCTGGCGTGCGCCTTCGCGTCGGCGCCGATGCAGGGCAGCGCCAGGTCGCGCCGCGCGACGTGGATCGCGAACGCCGGCTGCTCGAAGCGCAGCTCGGCGACGCGAAAGCGCTGGTACTGCTCGCGCCAGGCGGGCGTCGGCAACGGCAGATCGATGCGCAGGCTGGCGGGCACCTGGCCGACGGCCGTCTCGATCATGCGCAGGACGGCGCCGAGCACGGTGTCGATGACGAAGCCGCGCACGCTGCCGAGCTCGGTGCGCTCGGTGGCCTGCAGGGTGATGCCGGTGCGGGTGTCGATGCAGGTCCAGGCCATCGTGTCGTTGCGCGTGGTGCCGTAGCGCGCCAGCATGTGCAGGGACTCGCGCAGGTCGCGGCTGGTGACGGCGGCGTAGCCGAGCGCGCCGTGCGCCGACACCGGCGCCCCGCCGCCCAGGTCCAGCCCCAGCCACGGGCGGCGCGTCGCGGCCATCGCGCCCTCGGCCAGGCGCACGATGGTGTCGCGGCCCAGGCGGGTGTCGTCCTTGACCAGCGTGCCCCAGTCCAGGCCGGCCGCGGCCAGCACGCGGTCGCCGTCGACGTCCGCGTGCTGCAGCAGCATGCGCAGCAGGCGGGCGTAGATCGGCGGCACGAGCGAGCCGGGTTGCGGCAGCGGCGGGTGGGCGATGTCGGGGCGCGGCATGTTCGGGGGCCTCAGTGTCTTCCCTTGCATGTCACTTTATGACGATTTCGTGGCAGCTGCATCGGTGTCGGCCCCG
>DASQCX010000002.1:0-5416 GCA_035634455.1 Burkholderiaceae bacterium | reverse complement strand
GCGCGCGTGCTTGATGATGCCGCCGATGTAGTACAGGGCGAATTCCGACAGGCCGGCGTAGCCGTCGCCGGCGAATAGGTTCTTGCCATCCTTCCAGACCGACTGGTGCACGTGCATGCCCGAGCCGTTGTCGCCGACGATGGGCTTGGGCATGAAGGTCGCGGTCTTGCCGTAGGCGGCGGCGACGTTCTGGATGACGTACTTCTGGACCTGCAGCCAGTCGGCGCGCTGGACGAGCGTCGAGAACTTGGTGCCGATCTCCATCTGGCCGGCGTTGGCCACTTCATGGTGATGCACTTCGACGGGGATGCCCATCTGCTCGAGGATCAGCGACATCTCCGAGCGCATGTCCTGGCCGGCGTCGACCGGCGGCACCGGGAAGTAGCCGCCCTTGACGGCGGGACGGTAGCCCTTGTTGCCGTGCTCGTAGTTCTTGCCCGTGTTCCAGGCGGCTTCCTCGGCCTCGATCTCGACCGAGCAGCCCTTCATGCCCACGTCCCAGCGGATCGAGTCGAAGATGAAGAATTCGGGTTCCGGACCGAAGTAGGCGGTGTCGCCATGGCCCGAGGCGCGCATGTAGGCTTCGGCGCGCTTGGCCAGCGAGCGCGGGTCGCGCTCGTAGGGCTTGCCGTCGCTGGGCTCGACCACGTCGCAGGTCAGGATCAGGGTCGGCTCTTCGAAGAACGGGTCGATGTTGGCCGTGTTCGCATCGGGCATCAGCAGCATGTCCGATGCCTCGATGCCCTTCCAGCCGGCGATCGACGAGCCGTCGAACGCATGGCCGGACACGAACTTGTCTTCGTCGAAGTGCGAGATCGGCACGGAAACGTGCTGTTCCTTGCCACGGGTATCGGTGAAACGGAAGTCGACGAACTTGACTTCGTTTTCCTGCACCAACTTCATCACGTCGGCGACGGTCTTGGACATCAAAGAGCTCCTAATTTGTTTGGCAAGTTATCGGGCTGGCGCACCAGGGGCCGGCCCATCAGAACGGTTTGCGGAGGGGGTTAAAGCAGGTTCCATGCCGCGCTGGGCGCCATAAAACCCCGGGGATTCGACAGCCCGACGGCGCGGATCGCGCACCGCCATTGTGCATGTCGTTTCATGATCCAGTTTGGTGCATTTTGAGCACCAATTCAGGACGGATCGATCTCGACCGCCCCGGCGGCGGCCGCGCCCTCGCGCAGCGCGGCCATCGCCAGGTCGACCTGTCGCGGATCGGCGCCCTTCACGCCGATCTCGATGTGGGGGCCCAGCGCGGGATGGTCGACGCTGGGCAGGCTGAACGAACGCACGCCGGGGAAGGCCGCCTCGACGCGCTCGAAGACGGGGATCAGCGCCGACTCGTTGGCACCGCGCACGCGCATCGCGCGCAGCGCCCGGTCGCGCGCCTGGCCGGCGTAGAGCGTGTCCAGCAGCCAGTCCAGCATCGGGTGCGCCATCACCGGGAAGCCGGGCATGAAGTGCAGGCGGCCGACGCTGAAGCCGGGGATGCGGTTGTACGGGTTCGGGATCAGCGTGGCGCCGGCCGGGAACACGCCCATGTTCAGGCGGCGCCGGTGGTCGGGGCCGGTGGTGTCGTAGGCGACGCCCTTGTCCGCGGCCGTCTCGTGGCCGCGCTGCGTGATCAGCGCCGCGGCCTCGGGATGCAGCGCGAGCTCCACGCCCAGCGCCTGCGCGGCGCACTGGCGCGTGTGGTCGTCGGGCGTGGCGCCGATGCCGCCGAAGGAGAAGACGACGTCGCCCGAGGCCGCCGCGTCGCGGATCTCGGCGACGATGCGCGCCGGCTCGTCGCCGAAGTAGCGCGCCCACGAGAGCGCGAGGCCGCGCGACTCCAGCGCGGCGATGACGCGGGGCAGGTGCTTGTCCTCGCGGCGGCCGGACAGGATCTCGTCGCCGATGATCAGCGCGCCGAAGTTCACTTCGCCTCCCCGGGCTCGGCGTCCACGCCGGCGTCGTAGCCGAAGCGCTGGTGCGGCGGCACCTCCTCCACCAGCTCCAGGTCGGACGAGGTCGATGCCGTCTGCCGCGCCGCGCGCATCGCCGATTCGGCCTTGCGCAGCTCGGCCAGCACGCTCAGCAGGTAGTGCGTGAACCACAGCGCCGAGAAGCTGAAGATCATCGTGTAGAGCCAGATCGCGCCCACCATCACGAACGGCGCGGCGATGACCGCCCACATGCCCAGCGTCCAGATCAGCGAGGGCACGCCGCACAGGAAGCCGCAGATGACGCCCATGACCAGCAGCTGGAAGCGATGGGCGCGCCGGATCGCCGAGCGCTCGGGCTGGCTGGCGTGCTCGGCCAGCGCGTCGAAGCCCATGATCTCGGCGGTCAGCCAGCCCCAGATCAGCGGCGGCAGCACCAGCGCCAGGCCGGGCACCAGCCACAGGGGCAGCGTGACCATCACCGCCAGCAGCGCGGCCACGGTGTAGCCCAGCGACGCGAACAGCGCCAGCCACCAGGAGCCGCCGTGGCGGCGCTCCAGGCCGGGGAAGCGGCGCCGCGACACCATGGTGACGATGGCCGGCGTCACCCACAGCCCGACCAGCACCAGCGTGAACGCCACGACCACGGGAATCGTCAGCGCGATCACGATCAGCGACGCGATGCCGGTGCGGAAGTTGGCGCCCAACATGGACGACACCCACTCCAGCATCGAGTTGACCAGCGACCAGTGCACCAGCGTCTCCCGCACCGACGCCACCGCCGACTCCCAGTACAGGTAGCCCACGCCCAGCGTGGCGACGCCCGCCACCAGCAGCGGCAGCAGCGACAGCATCAGCACCCGCGGGTGCAGGCAGTAGGCGAACGCGCGCCAGAAGGAGCCGAACAGCAATTTCATCGGGCGTGAGGATACGTCAGCGGCGTGGCGGGTCGTGTGGCGTTCAGGCGCGGTTCAGTCGTCGTCGCCGTTGAGCAGGCTGCCGATCCCGCCCAGGATGCCGCCCGCGGCCAGGCCGCCCAGCACGCCGCCGCTGCTGGCGCCGGCGCGGTCGCTGCCGCCGCCGCCGTTCTGCGGCGCGCTGGCGAACACGCGGCTGGCCAGGCGCGAGAACGGCAGGCTCTGGATCCACACGGTGCCGGGGCCCGTGACCTTCGCGAAGAACAGGCCTTCGCCGCCGAACAGCGCGGTCTTGACGCCGCCGACGTACTGGATCTCGAAGTTGACCGTCTGCGTGAACGCGACCAGGCAGCCGTGGTCGATCAGCAGCGTCTCGCCGGGCTGCAGCTCGCGCCGCTCGACGGTGCCGCCGGCGTGCACGAAGGCCATGCCGTCGCCGTCCAGGCGCTGCATGATGAAGCCGTCGCCGCCGAAGAAGCCCACGCCCAGGCGCTGCTGGAACGCGATGCCCAGCGACACGCCGCGCGCCGCGCACAGGAAGGACTGCTTCTGGCAGATCAGGCTGCCGCCCACCGAGCGCAGGTCGATCGGCAGGATCTTGCCCGGCACCGGCGCGGCGAACGCGACGCGGCGCTTCTGGCTGGACTGGTTCGAGAACACGGTGGTGAACACGTTGGCGCCGCTGATCAGCCGCTTGCCCGCGCCCACCAGCGCGCCCCACAGGCCGGAGTTCTGCTGCGAGCCGTCGCCGAAGACCGTGTCGAGGACGATGCCGTTCTCCATGAACATCATCGAGCCGGCCTCGCCGACCGCGGCCTCGCCGGGGTCCAGCTCGACCTCGACGAACTGCATCTCCGCGCCCTTGATCTCGTAGTCGACCACGTCCATCGCCATCTTGGAATCTCCATTGACCGGCTCCTGCCGGCCCCGCATTCTCCAACAAGCGGGAGCGCGGCCGGCCGGGTATCCGGTCGTCCGGGATTCCACCGCCCCTAGCACGGCCGCATCGGATAAAGCCATGAGGCGGGCGCATGACGGCGCGCGCTATCCTGGATTCACCGCCAACTCCAGGCGCCCCGGCCACGAGCCAACGGGCGCCACCCACGAGACATGACCACTCCTGTCCAGACCCCGGCCGCGCGGCCCGCCCGCCCCGCCGTGCTCGACCTCATCGGCAACACGCCCATGGTCGAGCTGACGCAGTTCGACACCGGCTGCTGCCAGCTGTTCCTGAAGCTCGAGTCGCAGAACCCCGGCGGCTCGATCAAGGACCGCATCGGCCTCGCGATGATCGAGACCGCCGAGCGCGACGGCCGCCTGAAGCCGGGCGGCACGGTCATCGAGGCGACCGCCGGCAACACGGGCCTGGGCCTGGCGCTGGTGGCGCGCGCCAAGGGCTACCGCGTGGTGCTGGTGGTGCCGGACAAGATGTCGTCGGAGAAGGTGCTGCACCTGAAGGCGCTGGGCGCCGAGGTGCACACCACGCGCTCCGACGTCGCCAAGGGCCACCCCGAGTACTACCAGGACATGGCGGCGCGCCTCGCGCGCGAGGCCGGCGGCGACGCGTTCTACATCGACCAGTTCAACAACCCGGCCAACCCGCTGGCGCACGAGATGACCACCGCGCCGGAGATCTGGCAGCAGATGGGGCACCGCGTCGACGCCATCGTCTGCGGCGTCGGCTCGGGCGGCACCATCACCGGGCTGCAGCGCTACTTCGCGCGCGTCTCGCCGGCCACCGAGTTCGTGCTGGCCGACCCCGAGGGCTCGGTGCTGTGCGACTACCTCGCGAGCGGCAAGATCGGCACCGCCGGCTCGTGGGCCGTCGAGGGCATCGGCGAGGACTTCGTGCCGTCCATCGCCGACCTGAGCAAGGTGCGCACGGGTTACACCATCGCCGACGAGGAGAGCTTCGCCACCGCGCGCGAGCTGCTCAGGCGCGAAGGCCTGCTCGCGGGCTCGTCCACCGGCACGCTGCTGGCCGCGGCCCTGCGCCACTGCCGTGCGCAGACGACGCCCAAGCGCGTCGTCACCTTCGTCTGCGACACCGGCACGCGCTATCTCTCGAAGGTCTACAACGACAGCTGGATGTTCGACCAGGGCCTGCTGCACCGCTCCACCGTCGGCGACCTGCGCGACCTGATCTCGCGCCGCGTGGTGGACGAGGCCGTCATCAGCGTCACGCCCGAGGACACGCTGCTGACCGCGTTCCAGCGCATGCGCGCGGCCGACATCTCGCAGCTGCCGGTGCTGCAGGACGGCAAGCTGGCGGGGCTGCTGGACGAGTCCGACCTGCTGCTGCACGTCAGCGCCGACTCGGAGCGCTTCCGCCAGCCGGTGCGCCAGGCGATGAACCGCCAGCTGCGCACACTGCGCCCCGACGCCGGCCTGCAGGCGCTGATCACGACCCTGCAGGAGGGTTGGGTCGCGGTGGTCGCCGACGCGGACGGCTTTTATGGTCTGATCACGCGGTTCGACCTGCTGAACTACCTGCGCAAGACACTGGCCTAGGCCGGACGGCCCGGCCCGCGCCGTCGCGGCCGGGCGCTCGCCGGCCGGCGGTCGGGCCCGACA
>DASQCX010000001.1:0-9311 GCA_035634455.1 Burkholderiaceae bacterium | reverse complement strand
GGCGTGCCTTCGGCCAGCACCCGGCCCTCGCTGATGATGTAGGCGCGGTCGCAGATGCCCAGCGTCTCGCGCACGTTGTGGTCGGTGATCAGCACGCCGATGCCGCGCGCCTTCAGGAAGCCGATGATGCGCTGGATCTCGATGACCGCGATCGGGTCGACGCCGGCGAACGGCTCGTCCAGCAGGATGAAGCGCGGCTGCGTGGCCAGCGCGCGCGCGATCTCGACGCGGCGCCGCTCGCCGCCCGACAGCGCCGGCGCCGGCGAGTCGCGCAGGTGCGTGAGGCTCAGGTCGTTGAGCAGGCCGTCGAGGCGCTGGTCGATCTCGGCGGGCTTGAGCGCCTTGCCGTCGGCGTCGTACTGCAGCTCGAGCACCGCGCGGATGTTCTCGTCGACCGTCAGCTTGCGGAAGATCGACGCCTCCTGCGGCAGGTAGCTCAGGCCCAGGCGCGAGCGCTGGTGGATCGGCTTGTGCGACACCTGCTGGCCGTCGATGCGGATGTCGCCGGCGTCGGCGCGCACCAGGCCCACGACCATGTAGAACGTCGTCGTCTTGCCCGCGCCGTTGGGGCCCAGCAGGCCGACGACCTCGCCCGCGTTGACCGCCAGATGCACCTCCTTGACGACCAGGCGCGCGCCGTAGGACTTGCGCAGGCCCATGGCCTCCAGCCGGCTCTGCGCCGAGGCGGCGGTCGCCGGTGCGTGGGCCGGCTCGGCGTTCAGCGGTGACGCAGGCACCGGCGTCGCCGACGGGGACACCGCGGTGCCAGGCTGGACCTGCGCCGTGCTCGGGGATCCGTCGGTCATTTGCCCGACCCCGATGCCGGCGTCGGCAGTTTCAGCGGCTCGCGCGCCGCCGCGGCGCTGGCTGCCTTGGGCGTGAAGATGACCGTGGTGCGGCCGCTCGGGCCCGGCGTGCCGCCGCCTTCGAACTTGACCGTCTCGGTCGCGGTGTCGTACGTGATGAGCGGCGCGCTCGCCTGGTCGGTGACCGCCGTGCCCTTGAGCATGCGCAGGTGGGCCGCGCCGACGAAGCGCACGCGGTTGCCGGCGCTGTCGTACTCGATGCGCTGGGCGTCGCCCTCGCTGTACTCGTCCTCGCCGTCGCGCTTCTGTCGGAAGGTGGCGGGCTTGCCGGCGGAGCCGTAGGCGAAGCCCAGGCGCTGGCCGTCCGCATCCTCGCTGACCTCGACGCGGTCGGCATGGATCTCCAGCGTGCCCTGGGTGATGACCACGTCGCCGGTGAAGACCGCGCTGTGCTTCTTCAGGTCGACGACGTCCGGCGCCTGGCCGGCGCTGGTGACGCTCATCGGCTTGCTGCGGTCGGCCTTCTCGGCATGCGCGCCCGAGCCCAGGGTGGCGAGCGCGGCGGCGACCAGCGCGAGCGCGGCGCGCGACCCGGCGACGCCCGGGCGGCGGGTCGCCGCGGCGGAGGCGGTTGCGGGCGGCGGAGGAGTTGTAAGCGGTCGCATCGTGATCGGCACGGAAATTGCAGATCATTCTAGCCGCGGTGCCCGCCAATGTGCGCGATGGTCTCTTGCGTTGTTTGTGAACCAACGATCCGCCGGGCGTGCGCGGCGTTTCATACGGTACCCCCTATGTTGGGGCCGTCCGCGAGGCCGCGCGGTTCCTATAGTCGCCGCTCGATCGGCGCGCGGCTTGTTGCCGCAGTCGCCGGGACAACGAAGACACGCCTGACTGGAGACCGATGAGATCGATCGCACCTGCGCGCGGACGCAAGATCCGCTGCCTGTTCCTGGTTTTCTGCGCGATGCTCGCGGGCGTCTGCGCCGCGGCGGGCAACGACGTCGCCCCGCCGCGGTTGCACGTCGTGCGCGTCAACGAGGCCAGTGCCGACGCGCTGGCCGGCGTGCGCGAGTTCGCCGCCGTGCAGGTCGAATCCTGCCGCGTCACGCAGCACCTGTCCGGCAGCGGCGCGCCGCCGCTGACCGACGCGCAACTGCGCAAGATCGTGTTCCTCCAGGACGAGGCGTTCTACGACGGCGACCGCATCGCGCACTATTCGACGCGCCGCTTCGTCGTGGCCGACGGCAGTTCCTCCTGCGCGCCCTACGTGCTGGTGCTGCGCGACGTCAGCATCACCGTGGGCTGCGGCACCCGCATCGTCGGACGCTCCGGCAACGACCTGAACAGCGACGCGCCGCCCGGCCCCCCCGAGACACACGTGGAGCGCACCGGCCCGTCGGGCGACGCCTGCGTGCACGCGCGCAAGCCGGTCGAGACGGATGGCCTCCCGACCGACTCCGCGGGGTCGGACGTGAACTGCATCTGGCAGAGCCGGCTCCTGGCCGCCCGATTCGGCGCGCTGACCAGGCGGCCGCCGGCGCCCGGCAACGGCCCCTCCGCGACCGGCCTCGACGCCTGCCTCTACCAGCCGTTGCCGCACTACGCGTCGGCGCATTCGGCCGGCGAGGACGTGGTGTTGCGCACCCACTCGAGCGCCCCGCCGGCGCAGCAGGCCGTCAGCGGCGGCCACATCGAGTTCGAAGGAAACACGCGTCTGCAGGCCATGGACGTCGGCGGCCCGGCCGCGGCGAAGTTCGACCAGGCCGCGGCGGAGGCGTTCGTGCGGCTGCCGCCGCGGGAAGGCGTGTGAGCGCGCCCCGGCCGGATCAGCCGCGGTAGCGGATGCGGTTGATCAGCAGGTCGGTGGTGATGAGCACGCCGGGCCGGGCCAGGACGACGAAGCGGCCGCCGATGGCGAGCTCCGGCGTCTCGCTGATGCCGTAGTCGTCCTGGCGCCGCGTGGCCTCGACGCAACGCGTCTGAACGGTGAAGCTGTACCAGGCTGCGTGCACCTTGGCGGGGTCGATGCCGCTTTCCTGGGCGAAGGCGATCATGTCGGCCACGCTGTCGATCGGCTTCTTCTCCACGTGGAAGCGCTGGAAGGTCTTGATGTGCATGCGGTCGAGCAGCCCCAGCGCTTCCCAGGTGTAGAAGATGCGCTGGTGGAGCTGCCGCCGCGCGTCGAAGCCGACGGGCATGCGGCGGAAGGCCACGTCGGGCGGCAGCCGCGCGATCCAGGGTTCCAGCACCGGCTCGAACGCGAAGCAGTGCGGGCAGGCGTACCAGAAGAACTCGATGACCTCGATCTTGCCGTTGGTCGGCACCGCCACCGGCCGGGCGAGCGCCTGGAAGTCGCGCCCCTCCGTCGGCACGAAGCCTTGGCCCTGCGCCTGCGCGCGCCCGGCCAGGCCCGTGGCCGCGCAGGCGAGCGCCGCGGCCTGCAGCGAGAACGCGCGGCGGTCCATCAGGCGGTCTTGCGCAGCTGCGCGACCAGCGTGTCGGTGGTGGCCAGGCATTCCTTCTCGCCGCCCTGCGACGGCGAGGTGGTGTAGCGGCCGTGGATGCCGATCATCGGCACGCCGTCGACGCGGTAGTCGTCGCACAGCTGCTGCGCCTGGGCCACCCGGGTGCCCATGCCGAAGCCGTTCCACGTGGCCTTGACCTTGGCGACGTCCAGGCCGTTCTCCTGCGCGAACTCCAGCATGTCGCTCTCGCTGTTGATCGGCTTGCGCTGCACGTGGAAGCGCGCGAAGGTCTTGGCGTGCATCTGCTCGACCAGGCCCATCATTTCCCACGTGTACCAGATGCGCTGGTGGATGCCCTGCAGCGCATTGAATTGCACGGGCACGCGGCGGAAGTGGACGTCGGCCGGCAACCTGGCGATCCAGGGCTCGATCGTCGGCTCGAAGTGGTTGCAGTGCGGGCAGCCGTACCAGAAGAACTCCATCACCTCGACCTTGCCCGTCTTGGGCAGGTTCAGCGGCGTCTGCAGCCGGAGGTAGTCGGTGCCATCGACCGGCGCGGCGGGCGACGCGAGCGCGAGGCCGGGGAGCAGGGTGGACAGCGCCGCCGCACCGGCCGCGCCGGCCAGTTGCAGGGAAAACTCGCGCCGGTTCATGGAGATCCTTTCAGGGGGAGCCGCGGCAGCGCGTGAGCCGCCGCTGGGTCGCAAAGTTCAGAGTTTGGAACGCTCGACGCGCACCAGCGCCGCGTCGGGGTCGATCGCCTTGGCGCGCTCGGTCTGCGCCTCGGCCTCGTCCCTCCTGTCAAACGGCCCAAGGCGAACGCGGTGGACAGTCCGTCCGTTCTGCTCGCGCTCGGTGACCGTCGCGCGCAGGCCGGCCAGCGCCAGCTTCGCCCGTTGCTGCTCGGCGTCCTCGGGCTTGGAGTAGGCGCCAACTTGCACGAAATAGATGAAAGGATCGGCGCCTGTGGAAGCCGTCTTCGTGTCGCCGGGGTCGCTGCCGTTGAGGATGGCGGCGGCGTCGCGCGTGCTCCTGGGGGTTTCCACATTTCGCGCCTGGGCGCCGGACGGGGCGCCCGACTGCGCCGTGGCCCGGCCGTTGTCGGCCGGCGGCGGCAGCACCGGCGCGGGCGTGCGCGGCACGATGGCGGTGTCGGAGGCCGGCGCCGACGGCGCCGCGGGCGCGACCGGGCGCACCGGCGGCTTGCCGGCCAGCGCGGCGTTCGGATCCCAGTTCTTGTTGTGTTCGGCCTCGGCGGCGTCCTGCTCCGGTGTGCGCTGCTGGCCCTTGCTCAGCAGCGGCACCTTGGCGTTCGTGACGTACAGCGCGACGCCCAGCGCCACGGCCAGGCCCACGAGCAGGCCGACGATAAAGCCCAGGGCGAAGCCGCCCCGTTGGTTCTTCAAGGAAGGTTTCACGAGGGGTTCCGAAAGATCAGGAGGCGGTCGGGGTGGGGGCTTCGTCGCGGCCCATCTGCTCGGGCGCGCTCACGCCCAGGACGGCCAGCGCGTTGCGCAGCACCTGGGCCGAGGCCTTGAGCAGCGCGAGCCGAGCCAGCGTCAGCGCGGCGTCGTCGACGAGGAAGCGCTCCGCGGCGTAGTACGAGTGGAAGCTCGCCGCCACGGCGCGCGCGTAGTAGGCGATGTCGTGCGGCGCGAGGTCGCGCGCGGCGGCGGCCAGCGTCTCGGGGAACTCGGCCAGCCTGAGCATCAGCGCGGCTTCCGACGGCGCCGTCAGCAGCGACAGGTCGGCGCCGTCCACCTTGGACAAGTCACCGCCCTTGTCCGCGAACTGGCGCAGCACCGAGCAGATGCGGGCGTGGGCGTACTGCACGTAGAACACCGGGTTCTCGTCGTTCTGCTTCAGCGCCAGGTCGATGTCGAACACGAACTCCGAGTCGGCCTTGCGGCTGACCAGGAAGAAGCGCACGGCGTCGCGGCTGGTCCAGTCGATCAGGTCGCGCAGCGTCACGTAGCTGCCGGCGCGCTTGGAGATCTTGACCTCCTCGCCGCCGCGCATCACGGTGATCATCTTGTGCAGCAGGTAGTCGGGCCACCCTTGGGGCACCCCTTCGCCCGCGGCCTGCAGGCCCGCGCGCACGCGGGCGACGGTGCCGTGGTGGTCGCTGCCCTGCACGTTGATGGCCTTGGCGAAGCCGCGCTCCCACTTGTCCAGGTGGTAGGCGACGTCGGGCACGAAGTAGGTGTACGTGCCGTCGGACTTGCGCATGACGCGGTCCTTGTCGTCGCCGTACTCGGTCGTGCGCAGCCACAGCGCGTTGTCGGCCTCGTAGGTCTTGCCCGAGGCGACGAGCTTGTCGACCGTCGTCTCGACGGCGTTGTTCTTGTAGAGGCTGGTCTCGAGGAAGTAGTTGTCGAAGTGCACGCCGAAGGCCTGCAGGTCGAGATCCTGCTCGTGGCGCAGGTAGGCGACGGCGAACTGGCGGATCGAGTCGAGGTCGTCCGGGTCGCCCGAGGCGGTGAACTCGCGGTCGTCGGCCTTGACCGTCTTCTTCGCGAGGAAGTCGGCGGCGATGTCGGCGATGTACTCGCCGTTGTAGAACTTCTTGCTCTCCGGGTTCTCCGGATCGGTCGGCCAGCAGGCGTCGCCCGGCTTGAAGCCCTTGATGCGCAGCTGCGTGCTGTGGGCCAGCGTGCCGATCTGGACGCCGGCGTCGTTGTAGTAGAACTCGCGCTGCACCGCCCAGCCCTGGCTGGCGAGCAGGTTGCACACGGTCGACCCGAGCGCCGCCTGGCTGGCGTGGCCCACGTGCAGCGGCCCGGTCGGGTTGGCCGACACGAACTCCACGATCACCTTGTTGCCGTTGGCCGGCTGGATGCCGAAGCGCTCGCCGCCGGCCAGCACCTCGGTGACGACGGCCTGCTTGGCGGCCGGCGACAGGCGCAGGTTGATGAAGCCGGGGCCGGCGATCTCGAGGGCCGAGACCCAGCGCCGCACGGCGGGCTGCTCGTTCAGGGCCGCGACCAGCTTGTCGGCGACGGCGCGCGGCGCCAGGCGCAGCGGCTTGGCCAGCTGCATCGCGACGGTGATGGCCAGGTCGCCGTGGGCGGCCTGCTTGGGGGACTCGAACGCGGGCGTGAACGCGACGTCCGGCGCCACCTGGGCGACCGCGGCCGCCAGGGCTTGCGCCAGCTCGGATTTGGCTTGGATCATGCAGGGATTCTACGGTTCGCGGCTTCGGCGAACCCGCCGACAGTCGGGGCAAAGGAAACTTCGGAAACGTCCGACACGCCCGCTCGTGCCGGACGCGCCCAGGGCTTCCGGACCGAACAACCCGGGAATCGGCAGCTTCTCGCAAGATCGGTTACACCCTGCTGGCATCAATATCGAAGCTGGCGCATGCTGCCTGTCAGGACGCGAGCGTCCCTGATACAAACCCACCGGATGAGCGAACCCGTCTTCAACGCAGACCAGACCGAGCGCGACCAGCCGCCTGGCGAGCTGCCGTCGCAGATCGGCCAGTACACCGTGCTGGGGCGGCTGGGCGACGGCGCCACCAGCGTGGTGTTCCTGGCGCGCGACGAGGCCAACCAGCGCGACGTCGCGATCAAGCGGCTGCGGCTGTCGTCCGAGACGGCGCCCGTCGACGCGCATTTCTGGGCGCGCTTCTTCGCCGCCGAGGCCGCGCTCGTCGGACGCCTGAACCACCCGAACGTCGTCCAGCTGTACGAGGCCTTCAGCGACGCCCAGGTGCCCTACCTGGTGATGGAGTACGTGCCGGGCCTGACGCTGCGCGAGTTCTGCCGGCCCGACCGGCTGCTGCCGCTGGAGCAGGTGGTGGAGATCGGCTTCAAGTGCGCGATGGCGCTCGGCTACGTCTTCCGCCAGGGCCTGATCCACCGCGACGTCAAGCCGGCCAACATCCTCGCCGTGATGCAGGACGACGAGGTGGTGGACGTCAAGCTGAGCGACTTCGGCAGCGTGCTCAACACCAATTCCGAGGCCACGCAGATCCACCGCGTCGGCTCGCTGGCCTACATGTCGCCCGAGCAGATCGAGGGCAACGCGCTCGACTGCCGCACCGACATCTACGCGCTGGCCGCCGTGCTGTACCACCTGATCTCCGGCCGGCCGCCGTTCGACGCGCAGACCCAGGTCGCGCTGATGAACCAGATCTTCCACACCGAGCCGCCGCCGCTGACCAGCCTGCGCGAGGGCGTCACGCCCGCGCTGGAGGGCGTGATCCTGGGCGCCCTGGCCAAGAACAAGGAAGACCGCCCGCAGGACTGGGAGAGCTTCGCCCAGTCGCTGTCGGGCCTGATCGTCAACCACCAGGTGCCGCGCGGGCGGCTGCAGAAGGTGCTCGATTCCGAGCGCTTCAACCTGCTGCGCTCGCTGGACTTCTTCGCCGGCTTCGACGACGTCGAGCTGTGGGAGGTGGTGCACCGCGCGAAGTGGCTGCGGCTGCACTACGGCCACCGCGTCTACCGGCGCGGCCAGGAGGGCGACACCTTCCACATCATCGCGCAGGGCGAGGTCGAGGTCTTCCGCGACGGCCAGCGCGTCGCGCGGCTGGGCGCGGGCACGTCGGTGGGCGAGATGGCCTACCTCGCGCCCAGCCCCGACCTGCGGCGCCACAGCGCGGACATCATCGTCTCCGAGCCCTGCACCACGGTCTCGTTCACGCCGGAGTCGCTGAACCAGCTCAGCGCCGAGACCCGCATGCGCTTCGACAAGGCCTTCATCCAGGTGCTGGTGCGGCGGCTGCATGCCGCGCACGAGACGCTGGCGCATCCCCGGCGCGTCCTGTGACGCCCGCGTGTCGATCTGACCAATAGTTACGGCCCGCGTGGGCTCGCAACCACAGCGGAGTCAACGCGCCGTGAACCTTGTGGTTGACGGGGCAAGTTCTGCTTGTGGTCGCGGGTGGTGTTTGCTTCAATGCGTCCGTGCCGTCGCCGACGGCGCGCACCCACCGCCCGTCGCAGGCGCTAGAGAGGACAAATCCATGAAGCAACTGATCACCGCCATCGCCCTGTCTGTCGCCGTTGCCGGCGTCTTCGCCGCGGACGCGGCCGCCAGCAAGCCGCTGACGGCGCAACAGCAGAAGATGGCCGACTGCTCCGCCGCCAACAAGGGCAAGAAGGGCGCCGAGTACAAGGCCGCCCAGAAGGCCTGCCTGTCCGGCCAGGCCGCCTCCGCCGCCGCGCCCGCCGCCTCGACGCCGATGACGCAGAAGGAAAAGATGGCCTACTGCTCCAAGCAGAACAAGGGCAAGAAGGGCGACGACTACAAGTCGGCGCAGAAGGCCTGCCTGTCGGCGGCCTGATCCTCCCAGCCTCCGCGCTTCCCCGCCTTGCTTCGCGAGGCGGAACCCCTGCAGACCCGGCCGCGTGCCGGGTCTGTCGTTTCCGGCGCGGGCGTCGCGCGCACATCGCCCGGTTTCCGCGCCGATTGGCGCGCCGGGGCGCGCAATGGGGCGTTCGGCGCCCGGGTGCTTCGTGGAACGGCGTGAGGATGACCTGGCGCGCACATCGCGGCCTGCGGGCCCGATGGCGCGCACCCTGTCATCCAACGTCATTCGAGGAAACCCATGAAGCAACTGATCGTCATCCTGTCCTTCGCCGTTGCCGCGAGCACCGGCTTCGCGCGCGCCGCGCGCGCGCTCGACCCTGCCGCGTCCGGCGCGGTCGCCACGGCCGGCGCCACGGAGCCCGGCACGCCGCAGCGCGCGAAGATGAAGACCTGCAACGCCGACGCCAAGGCCAAGGAGCTGCACGGCCCCGACCGCAAGGCGTTCATGAAGCAGTGCCTGTCGGGCAAGGGCAAGCCCGCAGCGGCGTCCTGAGGCGGTGAGGCCGCCATGCGGGCACGTTTCGCGTTTCCGATGCAGAGCACGGGTCGGGGGATCGCTGCGGCGCCCGAGTCGGTGCAGCGCGCGGCGGTGCCGCCGGCGCGGCCTCGCACGCGTGAGGGCCCGCGCGCGCGCCGGCGCTTGCCGTGGCGTGACGCGGCGGCCGACACCGCGGGCGTTCCGGCGCGGCTCGCCCCGCCGGATTGACGGCGCCCCAGGCTGCCG